>CACZRG010000059.1 GCA_902783485.1 uncultured Elusimicrobium sp. | reverse complement strand
TACGACCGATAAATTTATGGTTCTGTATAAAGTTTAAAGCAAAAAACTCTTCTTATACAGAGTTAAATTTATTTTAGCATAAAAAAACGGATAATATTCAGGACCTTTGGACTATACCTGAAAGGCATATATAAGGTATAAAATTACTAAGGAGATTTTATGCGTAAATTAATATTTGCCTTTTTGTGTACTGTCTTATGCGTCTCAGCAGCAGACGCCAAACGATATATTGTTACAGTAGAAAACAATACACGCGCAAAAATCAACTGGGACGCATTTACAACCCGTTCCGGCGGAGAAGTGGTAAACACATTTGATTTTATAAACGGAGCCCTTCTTGACCTTTCAGAAGAACAGGCACAGCGGCTTATGGACCGTCGGGCTCCCGGAATAACAATAGAAGAAGATGTTGTAATAAAATGGCTGAATCAGGCTTCTGCGGTGAACGCCCTTAAAAAGTATTCCGGAGATTCAGGAAAAAAAGTACCCTCCGCCGTGTCAGTCGTAAAAAGCACACCAAAACCAGCGGATGAACAGCCTTTAAAGACAACATTTCCAATGGAAGGAGAAATGCCATGGGGCGTGGCCAGGCTTAAACCACAACAGCTCTGGAAAATAACCGAAGGCGAGGGAGTAAAGGTGGCCGTTATAGACACAGGCATAAATCCCGAACACCCGGAACTGAAGGTAAATTATGCTGGCGGATACAATTCCGTAAAACCGGGTGCCTCAGCCAAAGACGACCACGGACACGGAACACATGTCGCCGGGATAATAGCTGCCGTGCATGACGGAAAAGGCATTACAGGCGTAGCGCCAAGGGCAGAACTTTACGGTATTAAAGCCATAGCCAGGGACGGGGCAGGCGAACTGTCAGCCATACTAAGGGCCGTTGAGTGGAGCATAAAAAACAAAATGAACATAATCAATATGAGCATAAGTGTAGGCAGTGATTATGTTTCCCTGCACAAAGCCCTGATAAGCGCTGTGGAAAATGGAATAACAGTAGTCTGTGCAGCCGGAAATGATTCAGGCCCTGTAAATTACCCGGCAAAATACGATGAGACAATAGCTGTTTCCGCCTGCAGTCCGGATGATTTTTCTGCTCCTTTCACATCAAAAGGTCCTGAAGTGGACGTTATGGCGCCCGGTATGTATGTACCTTCCACATCAGTAAACGGCGGATATGAGGAAATGCATGGAACTTCCCAGGCCTGTCCGCATGTGGCCGGACTTGCCGCACTGCTTTATAATATCGGATATAAAACACCTGCCCAGATAAAAGATGCCATTAAAAATTCCGCAGAACCTGCCATGTTTGTTCCTGCAAATGAGCAGGGCGCAGGAATACCGGATGCCTCAAAAATAAAGAAAGCTGAATAAATACATTATCAGCTTTCTTTAACACATTGCTTTCTGTAACACACAACATAAAAAAACGCTTCCTTATTATCGGAAGCGTTTTTTAATTATTCAGAACACTTCAGTTTACGCGTATTTTTCCTGATATATCTTACGTATCTTTTCTGATTCGCGCAGAATATTGAGTGTTACCTCGGCATGGTCTTTGCAATAGCCATTGCCTATTATCATATCCACGTCGCGGCCACAGCCTTCGGCTCCGAGGGCGGCTTTTGTAAATGATGTAGCCATTGTGAAGAAATATACAGTTCCACGGTCGCGTGTCATAAGAATTGAAGCCATTTCCGTATTCGGAATGTTGACGCAGTTGATAACAACATCCGCCATTTTACCGCCGGTAACTTCCTTGATTTTTTCATAGCAGGCGACAGCATCTGTAGCGCTGAGTTTCAGGCATTCATGGCAGAAGCCGTAATCCTTCATGGCGGCAAGGCCTCTGTCAGAACTGGTTATGCCTATAATCTTTCCGCCAACGCCGGCGCGGCGTCTGGCCTCGTATGAGCAGAGCACACCGGATTTTCCGGCTGCGCCCATAATAACTACAGTATCTCCGGGGCGCACAAGTTTCGCGGTCTGCGCGGGAGCGCCGGCCACGTCAAGAACTGCCAGGGCAAGCGTTTCAGGCATATCTTCCGGCAGTTTTGCGTAAATGCCGCTTTCAAATATTATGGCCTTGGCCTGCACATTCACCTGCTCGGTGCCTGGCTTAATGCCAATGATTTTTTCAATCTTCAGAGGTGTGAGCGAAAGCGAAACGAGGCTCGCGATTTTATCGCCTTCCTGCAGTTTTATTTTTCCTTTAAGCTTACTGCCGATTTTTATAACTTTGCCGCGGAACATTCCGCCGCTGCCGGTAACAGGATTCTGCATTTTTCCGCGCTCGCCGACAATCTGCATTATCATGGCCTTTATTTTCTCTTCGTCATTGTCGCAGGCCTTTTTAATCTGCGTAAAACTGGCAGAGTCAATGTTCAGGGTTTCAACATCTACAAGTATTTCATTGTCATAGATGAAATCCATGTCATTGCACACTTTAAGCGCAGGCTGGGGAAGAACACCTTTAGGCTCTATCACACGGTGTGTGCCGAAAGGGTTTCCATTGGTTTTCTCAATTATTTCGCTCATGTATTTCTCCTTAGTAAAATTCAATAAAATTTTTTCAGTTTATTCTGCTAAAGCTGCCTTTATCTGAGCTGGAACATTTCCCTTACATCAGACGGCTTCGCTATCTCATAGCCGAACTCATGCGCTATGCGTACGGCTCTTTCAACAAGCTCTGCATTGGATTTAGCAAGTCTGCCTTTGGAATAATAAATATTATCCTCAAAGCCTACGCGTATAAAACCGCCGTGAGCTACGGAAGAATAAATAGACGGCAGATGATTCTTTCCGCCTATGCCTATGAAAGTGAAATATGCATCGGGAGGAAGCTCCGCAACAAAATTGGCCATGCTTCTTATGGAGCAGTCAAGCGCCCCGGGAATGCCAAGGCCAAGCCCGTAGTAGAACGGAGGTTTTATAAGCCCTTCCTTAATGAGCATACGCGAAGTCTGCACATGGGAAATATCCATGCACTCCAGGGTGGGGCGCACTTTATACTTCGCAAACTCGGAAGCAAACATGCGGAGATCCGGCAGGGAATTTATAATATAGTCATTGCCAAAATTAATCGTACCGCAGTCAAGCGAGGCCATTTCCGGTTCAAGGCTTACAACCTTTATGCGCTCTTCGGCTGTCTGCCCTACAGCGCCGCCTGTGGTAAGTTCAAGGACCATGTCGGTTTTGGCGCGTATAAGATCCATTGTTTTCTTGAAAACCTTAAGATCAGATGTAGGCGTACCGTCATCATTGCGCACATGAAGATGAACTATTGAAGCACCGGCTTCATAGCACTGTCTCGCGTCTTCTGCAATCTCTTCCGGTGTAATAGGAAGCGCAGGCTGCTGTTTTCTGGTGGTTTCCGCGCCTGACACGGCGCAGGTGATTATCATTTTTTTCATTGTAGG
>CACZRG010000058.1 GCA_902783485.1 uncultured Elusimicrobium sp. | reverse complement strand
GCTTAAATGCGGATCATCAAGCGCAAGCTGTCTGAATTTCTCAATGGCTTTTTCTGTTTCAGCAACAGCATTTTCCAGATACCCAGCTGTTTCTGCGGAAAGCACTGAAAGCCTGTCAGCGTTTTTAAGACGCGGCCAGGCCGCCTCAAGTTCTTCTTTTTCCCCCTCCTTAAGCGCAGCACTGTCTATTTCCTCAAGCTGATATCTGTAAAGATCCAGCAGTCTTTCCCGCTCGTTTTCGGAAAGAGAAACAGCGGAAAGGCTGTCACGCAGTTTTGCTGTCTGCTCATACAGTGCAGCGACTTCCGCAGCCTCTTTTTCCAGTTTTCCGTAACTATCAAGCAACCCGCGCTGTATTTCCGGTTTAAGCAGGCTCTGATGTTCATTCTGACCATGAAAATCTACAAGAAAACTGCCAAGGCCTGAAAGTTTTGATACGGAAACTGCCCTGCCGTTTATCTGCGCCTTTGTTTTGCCGTTTGCGGACGCCGTGCGTGTTATCCTTACACAGCCATCTTTTATGCCGAAGGAAGCAGCCATATCTTCCGGAATATTTCCGGCCCTGAAATGCCCTTCCACGAAAGCGGAGGCCTCGCCTGGCCTTATTATATCTGAACCGGAGCGCTCGCCAAGAAGAAAGCCAAGTGCTGATATTATTATTGATTTCCCGGCACCGGTCTCTCCTGTAAGTATATTGAGCCCGCGTTCCGGCTCAAGTTCAAGGTATTCCATTACCGCAAAATTCTTAATGACAAGTTTTTCAAGCATCAGCGTTCACCCCAGCGCAGCTTTGTGCGCAGCGCGGCGAAATAATCATATGAATCAGGAACAAGCAGCTTAAGCCTGTCAGGATACTCCCCCACCTCTACGATGTCCCCTTTTTCAAGACGGAAATTTTCCTGTCCGTCTACAGACACGGTAAATTCCTGCCTGCCGCTTTTTGTGCCAAGCATTTCCACAGAAACTGTTTTATCCGCCGGAAGTATCAGCGGGCGCTGTGTAAGCGCGTGAGGACAGATAGGCGTAAGTATGAAAACGGAAAGTTCAGGCGAGGCAATAGGACCGTACGCGGCAAGGCTGTAAGCCGTGGAACCACTCGGCGCGGCTATGATAAGCCCGTCACCGAAATATTTTGTAAGCAGCGTGCCATTCCGTCTTGCCTTAAGACCGAAAGCACGTGGCTCGGAACTGCGTATTATGCAGTCGTTCAGCGCAGGCATGGGTCCGAAAACGGTTTTGCCGCTACGCCGTACACTTACGGCAAGAAGCATTCTTTCTGTCAGATTGAATTTACCATCGAGAAAATCAGAAAGGGAGGCAAAAAAATCCTCCTGCGTTATGCAGCTGAGAAAACCAAGACTGCCCGCATTTATACCCAATACCGGAATACCGGGCGAAACTGCGCGGCGGGCCACATGAAGTACAGTGCCGTCACCGCCTACGGCAAGCGCCACGTCGGCGGGCTCAATTAGTCCATTACCGTCTTTCTTCACGGAATTAACGCATATTTTACACACACATACCGCACCGGAGAGACGTTTCTCAAGTTCAGCAGTATATGCTACGGCGTTTTCACGTCCAGGATTATAAAAGAGCGCAATGCTCTTTATTTTTTTCATCTCAGTTTTTCTTTGCTACTTTGGCCCAGGTATCCTTAAGCGTTACAATGCGGTTAAAAACAGGAGCGTTTTCTTTTGAATCCTTAGGGTCAGCATAGAAATATCCGAGGCGTTCAAACTGCCAGCGTCCTCCCTTTTCCGCTTCCGCAAGGGAAGGCTCAACATAAGCCTGAACAGTTTTAAGTGAGTCAGGGTTCAGATTTTCCTTGTAATCATGCCCTTCTGCAACATCTTCCGGCGAAGGTACAGAGAACAGGGTTTCATAAAGACGCACTTCGCATTTTACGGCATGTTTAGCAGAAACCCAGTGAATGGTTCCCTTTATTTTGCGTCCGTCCGGTGCATTTCCGCCCCTGGAGGCCGGATCATATGTACAGTGCACTGCCTTTATTGAACCATCAGGATTCTTATCCACAGAAACACACTTTACAATATACGCCGCGCGAAGACGTACTTCCTTTCCGGGAGAAAGCCTGAAATATTTCGGCGGAGGTACTTCACGGAAATCATCTTCCTCTATGTAAATTTCCCTTGAAAACGGCACTTTTCTCACACCAAGCTCCGGTTTCTGCGGGTGATTGGCCACTTCCATTTCCTCTTCCATATCTTCCGGATAATTATCAATAATAATCTTTACCGGATTGAGCACGGCCATGGCGCGCGGGGCATTTACATTAAGTTCATTTCTTATGGAATTTTCCAAAAGCCCTATCTCTATTGTACTGTTGAATTTTGCCACGCCTATAACATCAAGGAACGCACGTATAGAGGAAGCAGTATAGCCACGGCGACGTATACCGGTTATAGTAGGCATTCTCGGGTCATCCCAGCCTTTAACATAGCCTCCCTTTACAAGTTCAAGCAGTTTGCGCTTGCTCATAACCGTATAACTTAGATTCAGCCGCGCAAACTCTATCTGCTGCGGATGATGAATACCAGGAAGCTGGTCAAGGAACCAGTCATAAAGCGGTCTGTGATCCTCAAATTCCAGTGTACAGATTGAATGAGTTATCCCCTCTATGGAATCCTCAAGTCCGTGCGCCCAGTCGTACATAGGGTATATGTTCCATTTGTTTCCCTGACGATGATGCTTCGCGTGCAGTATGCGGTACATTACCGGGTCTCTCATATTGAGATTAGGGTGCGCCATATCTATCTTCGCACGCAACGTATGGCTGCCGTCTGGAAATTCCCCGTTTTTCATTTTTTCAAACAGTGCCAGATTTTCTTCCACAGTGCGGTTTCTGTAAGGACTTTCCTTTCCGGGTTTTCCGGGTTCCCCGCGGTAAAGGCTGACCTGTTCCGGTGTAAGGTCACAGACATAAGCCTTTCCGGCTTTTATAAGCTGTACTGCCCATTCATACATCTGTCCGAAATAATCAGAGGCGAAAAGAGCCTTTCCATCGTAAAAACCATCAGTAAGCCATTTTACGTCATCAATAATATTATCCACGTATTCCTGCTCTTCCTTAGACGGATTTGTATCGTCAAAGCGCAGATTGAAAAGGCCGCCGTAATCCCTTGCTATGCCACTATTAAGGCATATTGATTTGGCATGACCGATATGGATATAACCGTTAGGTTCCGGAGGAAAGCGCGTATGCACCTTATGCCCGAAACGTCCGGTCTCATTATCCCTGTCAATCATGTCGCGGATAAAATTCCTTACATTGCTTTCTGTGTCTTTGTTCAGTTCTGATTTTTCGTTTTCCATGTTAACTTTACACCTTGAATTCTGATAAATACCGGCGCGGCTGAAGTTTCTTTTTACCGCAACCATTTTCTCATTCAAACAATATATCTGTTATAAGCTGTTCATTTCCCTCATGACAGTCCGGAGTGCTCCAGCGTCCGTTCTTCATTATGGAGGCGCATTTTCCGTTATTGGTTATCCTTACGTCATTTACTTTCCAGTCATATGGCTCTCCTCTGCCAGCATAACCGTAAACCTGTTCCGGCCATGCCAGATGAACAGTTCCGCTTGATACAGGCCATATCTGCTGAATATTCGCGCCGGAATGTCTCGCAGGAGAAAGCGAGTCATACATGTAGTCATTCATAGGCCCGAAAGGCAGATAAATATTTTTTATACGCACTTTCTGAGAAAGATCGGCAAGTCCTCTGAAATTATTTTCATCAAGCGAAGTAAACAGAACGGCATTAAGTGAATATCTGCCTTCAGCGTAAACAGCATCTGAAAGTTTTTTGCCGTTCATGCCCGGATTCACAAGGAAAATTCCCTTTTTATCTACTATTAGCGCAGAGGACACATTCCTGTTTCCAAAAAGCAGGACATGTTCCTTTACATTAAGCCTGCCTATGGAACCCAGCAGTGAATTTGCCAGAACAAGGAAGAATCCCAGAGCCGGGAAAAGATAACGGGTAAATCCCAGAAGCGGCCAGTGCAGAAGGGTCCACGCCAATACATAAAAACCTGCTATGACCAGTGCCGAAGGTTCAGGCACATTTACTGCCGCAAGCGGGAAAGCAGCAAAAATCTTTATCAGGAATATGAATATCTTCATAAAGACAGATGTAACAAGCGATATTATACCGGTTACAACGCCAAAAGAAGGGAACAGGGCCAGCAGAAAACCGAGTGTCATCGCAACACCTGCCGCAGGCACAAGAATAATATTTGACACAAGCGATACAAGTGAAACCTGATGAAAATACACAGCCATAAGCGGATAAAGGAACAGCTGTGCAAAGAAACTTACGGCAAAGAGGCTCACTATTCTGTAAGCAAGCCCGGCAGCAAATTCTCCTTTTTTAGTCCGCCTGATATTGAAAAGCACATCGCAGGTATGTCTTATGCGGTCATTCCATATTGATGTTCCTGCTATGAGACCGTAAGCAGCAAGAAACGACATCTGAAAGCCCACATCAAACAGTGAACGGGGTGAGAACGCAAGCAGCAGAAATGCCGCAAGAACAAGTGAATGGAAACCGCCGCTTTCCCTGCGGCACATAAATGCCACAAGTCCTGTTGCGAACATTATATAAGCTCTTACAAGCGGGGTATCAAGTCCGCCCGCTACAACATAAAATCCTGAAACAAGCAGCGCCAGAAAACCTGAATACCTGCGCCTCAACCCGATAAAAGCACAAAGCGCATAAACAACGACAGTTACAAAACCGACATTCGAACCTGATGCCACCAGAAGATGCATGGCACCTGAACGCTGGAAGGCATCTTTAAGTTTTTCATCAACACTTCGCTTTTCACCAATGACAACCCCAGAAAGCACAGCTGCTTCATCAGCGGAAAGATTTTTAGCGAATGAATCCAGTACACGTTTGCGGAATCCGGAGGCAGTTCTTATATAACCTGGTGCAGGACTTATGGATTCCACAGGGGACATGGCACGGGCTTCAGCACTTATACCACGGCGGAACAGATAGGATGCCCAGTCCAGACCACCAGGAATATAACTTCCGGCAGGTTCATGAAGATCAGCAACAAATCCCACCCGGTCGCCATAAGACATATCTTTTAAATCCGCGGCATATACCATAAGCGAGGATTTTACCGGCTTGTGATAAATAGAAACATTATCTACAGCGAAGCGCAGTTTTCCATTCTGTTTTACCGGATATTCCGCTATACGTCCTTCAACAAGAGCGCCAAGCCTCGGCATACTGAATGGCGGTACATCTGGCGGTTTTACAAAACGGCTTTTGAACGCGATTATAAATCCGCAGAGAATCACAAGCATTATAACAAGCGGTCTTTTATAATAAGAAAGCAGCATATTCAGATAACAGTCCTTCCGCGCAGGGCGCAGCTTAAAGTTACTTCATCCATATAGTCTATATCCCCACCCAGCGGAACCCCGCAGGCAAGGCGTGTCAGTTTAACTCCGGAAGATTTCAGTGCGTTTGTTATATAAATTGATGTGGCTTCCCCGTCAGCATCCGGGTTAAGCGCAAGAATTATCTCGCGCGGCTTTATCTGCGGATTCCGTACCCTTTCAATCAGTTCATTGAATTTTATCTGCGATGAGCTGACACCTGACAGCGGGGAAACAGCCCCGTGAAGCACATGATATATGCCGTTGAAAGTCTTGGATTTTTCTATAGCGGCCACATCCTGTGGATGCTCCACCACGCAGATAACGGAATGATCCCGCGTGCTGTCAGAACATATTGAACAAAGCCCTTTTTCCGTATAATTCCAGCACTCCGGACAATATCCGACGGATTCTTTTACAATATGAAGTATATCCGCCAGCCTGTCAATTTCAGGGCCGGAAGCGCGTACGACATAAAGAGCAAAGCGCTCCGCCTGTTTGGGGCCGACTCCAGGAAAACGGCGGAAAGCCGTTATAAGATCATCCAGCGCTTTCATAAAACCCTGTTCACCCTTGTTATGCTCTGCCCGAAAACCTCGCGCAGCAGCGTGAAATCAGCAGGAACTTCTTCAGGCGGTACAAATTCCAGTCTTGCGGCCTGATGGCGCGCAGGGCTGCCTGTACCAGCCGGTCTGTTGTCCATACCAGTGGCTGAAGTTCTGCCTTTGTCAGCGCCTGATATTTTTTCTGTCTCCGCTTCTTTTGATTCAGCCACGTGAACAGTCTTTAAATCCCCGGCACCAGTATTTTTCCGTACTGGCTGAGTTTCTTTCCTGATACTTTTTTCAGCAGCAGAATTTTTCTTATGTGCCGTCTGTTTTTTCTGTTCAGGTTCAGGAGGTGCTTCTTCTATTTCCGTAATTTCAGCTGCCTCTCCTTCTTCAGGCAGAGGTTCTTCATCATATCCAGAATCATCAGAGCCATCCGTACCGGCATTGTTACCAGAGGAACGTACAATATTTACATCAGACGCGGTATTGCTTATGGCCACTGAAGAAGGCTCCGTTTCTGAGACCTGCCTGTTCTCAGGAAGAAGATCCGGTACGCTTACGGCAGAAGAATTCTTCGCCGCATCTGGCCCGGAGGTAACAATAAAATCAATTTTTCTTCCTGTTATCTCCTGCATTATTGCGCTTACATCGGCAAGAGCATATGAAACCCTGTTAGCGTAAAAAAGATTCTGCGCCACAAGGGTAACAGTCCCTGCCGCATCATGGCGTATACGGCATGATGCCAGTTCATTATAAACCATAGGTCTTTCAACAGAGATTCTGCCAAGTGTTCTGCGCCACGCATCGGCAAACGTAGCAGAATTAAGTACAGCAGGCCCCTGTGAAGGCTGTGGAGACATATCTGCGGCATGTTCCGGTAATTCCGGTACCGGATTGCCATGGGTCGTATTATGCCCGTCACAGTGACTCAGCTCATCTTTTTTTTTTGCGGTTCCGTATGAACCGCCGGATATCAATGTCTGGCCTGCAGATGAAGAATCATAAGAAGCCCCGCCAGCTTCAATTTTTTTCTCAAGTTCCTCAAGCCGTATTACAAGAGATGTTATATCCTGCGGAACCTCAATGAGCGTAAAAAGCCCTACTTCAGCAGCAACAGCCATGGCATCGGAATACTGAATCTCTTTTATAAGAACAGTAAGCTTTCTTGCGAGCCTGGCAAGCTGTGAAGGTGTGACATTGGAAGGCAGTCCCTTAACCGGTTCGCTTTCGGAGGAATATCCCATTTTCGCGAAAAAGGCCTCCGACATAAGATTGCGAAGCTCTCTCAATGTGGAAAGGACATCATATCCTTCTGAAGAAATACGGTCAAAAGCATTGTGAAGTGAAGTGGCATCGCGGCTTATCAGGGAAATAGCAAGAAGCTGAAGCAGTTCTGCTCCAGGTCTGCCCAAAAGCTCATTCAATACAGAAACCTTTATGTCATTGCCACAGAACGAGGCCGCACGGTCCAGCAGTGTGAGCGCATCGCGCATGGCTCCGCCACAGGAGCGTGTTATAAGCCTAAGCGATTCTGAATCAACAGAAATTTTTTCCTGGGCTGCCACATATTTAAGCCGCGCCGTGATATCATCTTCCGGAATAAATCTGAACCGGAAACACTGTGAGCGGGAAAGTATTGTTGGAGGAACCTTCTCCTGCTCAGTGGTGGCCATTATAAAAACCACATGGGACGGCGGTTCCTCAAGAGTTTTCAGAAGGGCATTAAAAGACCCTTTTGAAAGCATGTGAACCTCGTCAAGAATATAAATCTTATATTTGTCACGCGAAGGCGCGAAATTGACCTGGTCCACAATAACACTGCGCACATTGTCAACAGCGGTATTGGAGGCCGCGTCAATCTCTATAACATCAAGTGACTTGGATCCGGCAATTTCAACACATGAGGCACATCTGCCACACGGATTCCCGTTTTTGTCCGGATTCTGGCAGTTCAGTGTCTTTGCAAGAATACGCGCCACTGTGGTCTTTCCGCAGCCACGTGGTCCATAGAACACATATGAATGGGCCACCCTGTTAAGTTTTACGGCATTAACAAGTGTGGTTTTAACAGCTTCCTGCCCAATAAGGTCAGAAAGTGTCATCGGACGGTATTTTGCTGCCAGATTTTCGTACATTTGGTTAATAATTCTTTAAAAATAAAAGCCGCGCGGACCGGCATGGCCCGCACGGCTGCACACTAATAGTATTATTCAAACTTAAGGCCAACACCGGCGGAAAGGAAACCGTCATTGTGTCCGGCCATCTCACGTACCTGATAGCTTACATTCGCTGTGAGCATGGCAAAATCAAGATATGCACCAAACTCATAGTTATTGCTATGATCAGGGTTGCCGGCAGGAACATCATAGTTAACTTTGGAATAACCTATATATGGAGTAACTATCGGGAAGAAAGGAATGTCCATTTTTATATTAAAGGCATTGTCCGGATGCGCACCCAGAAGTGCGTAGTTAACGCCGTTCACAAAGCCAGATGTAACACTGTCCTTGTCACCGTAGTCATAATATGTGTAACCGGCAGAAAGATTTATCATCAGAATTTTGGCTCCGGCGAAAATCTGATATTCTGTCTGTGCAGTCTCGAGATCAGGCATACCGGCAACTTCTGTTTTATGCTTCGCATATTTAATACCGGCACCTACATCTATGCGGGTAATGCCCTCGCCACCAACAGCAATACCGCGGTTTCCGGGACCAACAAGCCTGGAATGTGTGTCACCCACAGGATTCAGTGAAATTGTAAAATCAGCTCCAACAAACTGATTGGAATATTTTCCCCATGCCTCGTCAACATCCGGAGTCATTCCTCCATATACTCCGAGAGTATACACATTTGTCTCACGGGCAATGCGGAGCGCATATGTATCATAATCCTCAATATCTTTTGCCGTGTAGTGCTTCCACGAAGGTTCAATAGCAAGATTGTCAAGGCCAAGCAGCACATTGACATTTGTACCCTTGTAATCATCCTCGCCGCTTACAGTACCGGCGCTGCCGCTTATATACAGCGCATTGGCATTTACGGAAAGAGACAACAACATAGTCAGCAGAGCAAACAGTTTCTTCATAAAGTTCCCCTTTATTGAAATTTACTAATAACATTATATTAATTTGGGACCTAAAACAAAAGGAATAATATTCACCACAAGCAAAGGTACAGACCACTTCAAGAAAAAGCACACAACTGCACCATAACGACATAAGGCATATAAAACTTGAAAATATATTTATTTTATATTAGACTATCATTAATATAAAAATTTTAAATATTATTCAGGAATGCGGATTTTATTATGAAAAAAAATAATGAAGAAAAAAAAGAACATCATCTTACGCTTTCATTCTTCAACGCAAAGAACAAGGCCTCTGCAGCATGCATAGCCGTATTTCTTATAGCAGGCGGCCTGGTATTCATTTTCCTGGCTGTTACAGGAGAAAAAAACTTACGCAGGGATGATATGAAATTCAGTTACGGCAATGTACTGCGTGGAGCTTTTTCACCAATAGAAGATTTTTTTACCGGACGGGACAAAGCAGACAAAGCCGAACAGATAGCCCGTGCAAGAATGCACAGCAGGGGAGTTGATTTTCCCGACGAAATAGTAAATATAAATGACTGGCTTGACGCTC
Organism: uncultured Elusimicrobium sp.; assembly: GCA_902783485.1. Taxonomy (GTDB): domain Bacteria; phylum Elusimicrobiota; class Elusimicrobia; order Elusimicrobiales; family UBA9959; genus CACZRG01. The sequence goes on along the minus strand of CACZRG010000058.1, from coordinate 16,559 downwards.
CTGCTGAAGGAAGCGCTGCATACGGTGGCAGCGCTACTTCCGGAACAACAGCAGGTTATTCCAAAAAGGCGAAAACAGAAGGTAAACGCAATCCAGGTGAAGACCTGCAGTACAGAAAAATGGAAGCCGCCCTTGGAAGTTCTTCATTCGGCGGGGCTGGAGGAACAAGCAAGACCTCAGCACAGACCTCATCATTTTCAGGTGAAACAGTATCAAAGTCAGCAGTAAATACTGCAAACGGTAATAAAACAAAATCCTCAAAGGACAGTGATGAAAAACCTTCGGTAAAACAGACACTTCAGGAGGTAAGACAGGATTTAAGTACGGCCCTTACAAGCGGCTCGGCTGTAACGGCAAAAACAAGCTGGGGAAGCAGGTTTGACGGAAGCACAACTTCCTCATTCAGCAATGCGGATAAGGCTGCCACAGGAAAACTGGCTTCCGCATATGGAGACAAAGGTCTTGTAAAACTTGACGGAATTAAATCCGGAGAGATTGAAAATCTGAAAAAAGATGGTAGTAAGAGCATACCGGAGGCAAGCGTTCCCAAAATGGATGAAGAATCCGCTGCCAACCGCGCCTCTGAGACAACATCATCATTAAAAGATGCATTTGATTCGGTTTCCGGTTCCCTTGGAAACAGTATTTCAGATGGGATAAAAAACAAACAGGAAGAAAAAGATTCGGACAAAGAAAAATCCGGAAAAGACGCTACCACTTCAGATACGGCTGCCGAAGGCGGAATGTCAATGGCCTCCGTTCCCAACGCCAAAAACGAGCCACCCGATAACATAAAACAGGTAATGGAAAATACCAGATGCAGCGGGGACTATTCAAAGATATTAAGCGAAAAAAAAGCCATAACCTACGAGGACACAAAAGTAAATTACACTCAAAATGACGACGGCAGCTGGACTGTAACCTATGAAGGCAAATACGCCATGGTGGACTTAACCAATGGTGGCGAAAGAACCAAGGAAGGCACTTATAAAGACACATTCCATATAGATGCCAAAGGTGAAAAGGCCGATCTGGTAGGAATCATACAGGATGGAGAGGTATGGCTTGAACCTGGTGAACCGGGAGCTGTAGTTACACCTAAAACAAATTCAATAGCACCGTTTAAATAGCTATTATTTTATCAAAGTACATATGTTTAAGCGGGCTGTTCTGTACGCCATATTGATGTACAAAACAGCCCGCATTTTTTTACCAATTAAACCTGAAAATGGGTGGCAGTATTTCTTTTCAGGATCATACTGTGAGTTCCTTAAAACTACTATTTAGCCAGGGCCACAACATGAATGTAATGCAGAATCTACGCAGGAATGATGAAGGAAAACTATTCATTCTTACATAAAAAATCCCGCCTGTTTATAAGCGGGATTTTTCATCTGATCTGATTCAGAAAATATCAGTCCAGATTATTTGCTGGGGGTTCATAATTTATCTGCTCATACTTTTTCACCGCTGCGGAGGCCGCTTTATCAGCTTTTGCCTGTTCCTTTGCCGGAATTCTGCTTCTTGCAGTCTCACGAAGGCGCACAGAAGCCTCACTGCTGTCGCGGGAAACAAGCACTGCAGCCCAGACATAAGCCTGAACATTGTCAGCCTTGCCGTTTTTCCCCTCAAAATAATCCAGGGCAAGCTTTTTTATAGCCGGTTCATATCCCTTTTCAGCTGCCGCAATAAGCCATTTTCTGGCTTTGGCTTTGTCCTGTTTAATTTCAGATGTCCCTTTTGAGTTAATGGACGCTATAAGCGTCGCAGCCTCGACATAGCCGGCGGAATAGGATTTTTCAAGCCATTTCAGTGCTGATTTATCATCAGTTACCAGTTTTCCGCCCTTTTTCCAGCCATAATAGTAAATCTGCCCAAGATACAGACAGGCAATAGAACATGAGTCTGACTGCTCATACTTCCTGGCGGCGGCAGCATACCAACGGGCGGCAGATTCATAATCTGTTTTAACGCCGTTACCATAATAGTACATTCTGCCAAGGCGTATCTGAGCACTCTCATCATCTTTGGTAGCAGCCTTGCGGTAGAATTTTTCAGCTTTGGAAAAATCCTGCTTCACGCCTTCGCCGGTAAAATACATTGTTCCTGCCATTGTGGCAGCACGGACTACTCCGGCATCAAAAGCCTTATCCAGCCATTCCACGGCTTTGGTACCATTGACCTCTGCCCCATCCCAGCCGTATTTATAATCCATGGCAACATCCATGGCGGCTTCCTTATTGCCGCTGTTATAGGCTTTTATTGCATCTTTGTAGCTGGTCTGCTGGGCATAAACAACGGCAGGAGCAAAAGCTCCCGCCGTCATCACTGCCGCAAACAAACCCGTCAAGAGTTTTTTTGCAGTCATCGTTTACTCCTTATTTACATATTTTTCCGGCGAAGTTCTGTGAATAATTCATCTCCTTGCCGAAGTTATATGTTGTCTTGCTGTGATTATATGTAGCTGTGGCGCTTACTTTTACAGCAAGGACATCAGCACTGACATTCAGACTACCGCCTATAGAGTTACTTGAAGTTCCCTCTTCCGCAGTAAGAGTTACTTTCTTGAAATGCCAGGAGTTGGAGTTCTTATTATACGCACAGTAGGCATTGGTACGGAATATGAATTCTTCCATTTTCTTCTCCGAAGAGAAGTTTGCACCGAATTCCTTATCCGCTGTGCCGTTAAGCCTCGGAAGCGGCTGTGGCGCGTCCATATGCGTATTTCTGGCATCACTGTGTCTGAGTGAATAATCAAACACTGTTGCAGTAACCTGAACCTTGTGCCAGGTACCATCCAGTTTTCTATTCTTTTTGGCAATCAGCTTGCCATACTTGTCAACCTGTTTCTGAGGCCAGCCCTTAAGCTGACCGTTACGGACTCTGTTACATGCATCTTTCTCCGTATACATAAAGCAGGTATTAGCTCCTGATCTTATATCGGCATAAGAAAGACATACATCCGGGAATCCCTCGGAGAGAAGACCGTCGCATACTTTTACAGTTATCTTATTGTTTTCAGCATCATAAACCGGAACAACCTGAGGTTTGTTTACAAGAATGATATCCTGCAGAACATCCGGTACTTTTCCTGTAGACTTACTGGTCTGCCCATTGTCTGTTGTAGGCTTTGTGCTGGACGGAGTTGTATTAGTAGGCTTCGGAACAGTGGTATTGGTGGTATTGTGATTTACAGCACCGCCTTTCCCATTGCAGTAATTCATGCTTACCTTGGAATAGCCCTGTTTTACAGAAGCCACGCATACTTCTTTCCACTTTCTGTTGGTTTCTGCAAGTTCCTGCTCGTAATTTTCATACACTCTGTCCATCTCGTCTTTAATCGCATCACGTTCTGCCTGTGACAGATTTGCGCTGTTCTTCAGCTGGGACGCAAGCTGGTCATACTGATTTCTAAGTGTATGTACCTTACCTCTGCTATTATTATAGTCCTGATATGTGGCTCCCCCATCAGGATTGACAGTAACTTTTTCCATTCCGGAAACAGGATTGTTATACTCATTCCAGACAGGATTAAGTTCCTTGTTGCCTTTGTTGTATTTTCCGCTCTGGCGTGCTTCCTTTTCCAGTTTGCGGATTTCCGCATCTGTACAATGATCCGGGTCAGCGCAGACACTGGGAGCTATACTCTGCTGGCTATTGTTGTTATTGTTTCCGTTGTTGTTATCATTGTTACCGTTATTGTTATTATTATTGCCGTTATTATTGTTATTACCGTTATTGTCGTTATTTCCGTTGTTGTTATTATTGTTGCCGCCACCGTTGCCGCCATTAATATCAATAAGGTTATCTTTGAGGTCTTTTATTATAGACTGCTTCTTTTCTTTCAAGGCCTTAAGATTCTGATCCATTGATTTAAGTTTGGCTTTGGAGGACGCAAGAGCAAAAGGAATTTCCACCGCAAGTCTGTAGCCAGGAGCATAAAACTCCGGTTTTCTAATATTTTCCTGCTGCATAAGAGACTCTGCTCTCTTAAGCTCAGAAAGATATGCAGGAGCTTTGGGAAGATATCCTTTATCTATATCCAACGGAGAATCCTTCTTCCAATTGGTCTTTTCTCTTTCCTTTATTGCTTTGGCTGCTTCCTCATATTTATCTTTAAGGGCAGCATCATCTTTTAAGGATGTCCCGAAATCAGGCGCCATACCTCTCCATGTTCTTATCTTCGCGGAAGGGGCATTTGCCGGAATTGCTGCGACATCATCGTTGGGAGCGCAAAGAATACGTTCTGATTTTACAAGAATCTCTGCATAATCCATACCAGGAGGAAGAGTTGAATTATTCAGCCCCGGCATAACGGGTGTATCTATATACTCCTCCTTTCCTTCCATGGCGTTATCAAAAGTAGCAGTTCCATCAATTTTCCTAAGGAAATTATCGATGACTTCTTTAGGTTTCGCTGATGAATTTGCGTCAGGCTTCAGATTATTTACATAAGCAACATACCTGTCTTTATACTCATTATGTACATCATTATTAGCCTTGGATGATTCTTTTATGTACTTATCCAGAACTTCAAAAGAATCACCGAAACCGCTTATATATGCTTCCTGGCTGGAAACATAAAGTGCATACATTTCCTTATAGGAGTTAAGACGGTTGCTTATCAGCTCTTTAAGTTCATCTGTTATAGCAACAGTAACGCCGTTTTCAGCAATTCTGTATTTTTCAGGATTGGCATTGACCTTTTCAAGAAGAGCGATAAATTCTTTGCCTTCGCTCTTTGAAGATTCCATAGCTACAGCTACATCTTTAAGAAGTTCCTTGTTAGCCGCATTTTCACTGAAATCATTATTAGCTTCGTTCGAGACAAACGAAAAAAGCTGATGGAAAGGATAACCTATGCCTTCACCCTGTCTGTCAGTGGTATAAGTATTAACAGCTGTTGCAGCATACTCTACACCCTTCTTGGATTTTGAATTTTTTCTGACAGAAGCCAGATCGCCCATGAAAGCCTTTAAACCGGTATCATAATCTGCGACATATCTGTCAAACTGAGTTTCAATCGGAGAAGGATTCTCATTGCCTGCAGGAGTATTATCCTGTCCGTTTCCACCATTCGGATTACCAAACATTTCAAAGAATTCGGATTTTGTCCATTTTCCGCAATTGCAAGTATCCGTTTTCCATGAATCAACGGTCTTTTCCTTGGCAGAACTAAACACAGCTATGACATTGCCCTTCTGACACACCGGTTTCAGGGAATCATTTACATACTGGGCACAAACCATAGTTTCCGGAGAATCCTTATCACCAAATATTTTGCCCACAAGCCAGTCTGCTGCGCCTTTTGTCAAAGCGTTTATGAAAGTCTCAGCGATTTTCTTGGGGACATCATATCTCCAGAAGAATTCCCATTCAAGAGCTTTTTTCTGACGGGCTTCTGCAGCCTTACAGGCGAGAGTCTCGCATCTGCCGGAGTGTTTGTGTGAATCGTGCGGTCCGCCGTGAGAGGGGCCTTTGTAGCCTTCACCGCCACCCATGCTGCCACCGCCGAAACCACTGCCCGGGCCGTCGCCATGTATATCGGATATTTTAACACCGTTGGCGTTATCCAGAGCTTTTATGGCATTGGCTCCGCTGAAGTATCCGCCCTGGGCATCGCCCTGCGCGCGGAGTTTTTCAATTGCGTTCTTGTTGCCGGTCTTAGGTGTATTGGCAACACCTTTGTATCCGGCAGAAGCCACCGGGTTTACCATGGTGCTCTGTTTAGCAGACACATTGGATTTTGTAGGAGCGCTCAGTTTGCGTTTGGAATCACCGGATGATGATGTTCCGCCAGCGCTGGCAATGCTGCCGAGACCGCGGAAACCCGCAGCCATACGGGGAATAACCGTAGGAGCGCCGGCTGATTTAACAGCTTCAGAGGCGCCGTTTCTGGCCGCGTCACGTACTGAATCGCGCATATCATCCATATCAGGTGACGAAGATGACGATGAAGACGAACTGTCTCCACCTGCGCCTTCGCCGCCACCCATGGGCGTATAGTCAATCATTGGAGGCTGATCGGACTGCGCTCCAAGAATAAGGGATGAGGGATCTCTTGCGCTAAGGGGCGTTATGACTTCACCGGCACCATCTGCGCTGCCCTGGCTTAAGGCGTTGATTCCCGGCTCATACAGGCTGGCAGAGCCAGACTGTGAATCACGGGAAGAAAAGCCCGAGGTGAGCATGTTCGCAGAGTCCGCAGGTTTAGACATCATGTATTCGGCGACAGGAGCTGCCACCAGTACGCTCAGACCAACACCCACCATCGCAAGATCTCTGCGGGAGAGGCCTTTGAGCCGTTCCATGATTCCGCCCATAGACCGGGAGAACTGTGATTTCCCGATCTTCGATGCGCTTCCTCTTCCAAAGAGTGAAGCCACACCGGACGTCTTTGATTTTTTGTCGTTTCCATTTGAGAGGTTCATAGTTTCCTCCAGTTGTTTTTTCTATTCTTTCCAAATAAAAAAACAACCAAAAAGTATCAGACAACATTCGCTTCCGACACTTCTTACTGAAATTGTATCATTAGCGGGTCAAAAAAACAAGGCCTATAAGGTAACAAATCATATAGGACTTTGGACCTACACAAAACCGGCAGAGGCCTGTAGCTGACACAAAAAAATATTACGATAAAAAAGCACGGCATTATGATAAGTTCATAATGCCGTGCCGTTTTACAGGTCATTTAAGACAGACGGTTTCTATGAATATAAGTTACATCTCACTTGCCACCGTCTTCTGTTTCAGAACTGCTATTTCCAGGCAGATCGGAACCGTCGCCGAAGTCAATACCACTCCAGTCATTGAATACTCCGTTTACGAACTTTCTCATGTCCGTTGTTGCCATAAGTATTCCGAACAGTACCAGTCCACATGCCAGAGCAATGAAAGCCCAGCCAAATGTGGCAAGCAGGCCGTCCCAGAACGAACACTCTATTTTGTAGTCATTGAATTTCTCGCAGCTACCCGCATCACCGGTGTTCACTTCACTTATATTTACGTTAACGCCGGCGCAGTTTGCTTTGGCAGCATCCGTCATCACCTTTTCTGCGGCGTAACAGTTACTCTTGAGAGTGGATACTTTCTTATTCCATCTTCTGCGTTTTTTCGTTGCAGAAGGCCACCAGCTACAGCCGGGAGGATCGTCAAAATCCATGCTGTCCATGATTTCCTTGCTTTCATCAAGAATATCCTTGCTTTTCTGTTCAGCCTCAGAATATCCTCTCATACACTGGTCTATAGCCCCCATTCCGCTACTTATGGAGCTAAGATTTCCAGCATAAGAACCGGAAGGGACAGCAATTGGCTCACCAGTGTCAAGCACATCTCCCGAAACCTCGTTACCGTCAAAAATACCACCGGCTATGGAATCATCAACTTCCGGTGTTATATCGGTATCACCTGTGAGCAGTGTGGCATAGGCATAAGCCTCATTCATCTGCGTTTTGGCCTTTTTGTCTCCACGGTGCGCAGCGGCAAAGGCATTGGCCCGTTTTGTACGGCCCATTTTTCTCCATGAGAAACCTGATACACGTCCGGCAGATGCCATTTTGCGGGGATTTCCTGAACGTGGAACACGCTCACCTACCTCGCGTGAAGCCTTTGAGGCCAGAGCTGAATTTTTATTCTCTGCTCCGCCCTTTGACATAATGGTCTTTGAACCCATAAACGGAGCTAAAGCACTGTTGGAGCCTAACTCCATAGCGCGATATGCGCTATCCTTTCCCTCTGCAGATTCGTCGCCATTTTCTTCATCTCCGGCTTCTCCTCCGCCACGGGCCATGGCTACCATTCGGGACAAATCAACACCGTCTTCAGTGGCACCTGTTTCATTTTTATTTGCTTCGTTGGCAACACCCTTCATGCCATACTTGTTTTTTGTTTTATCCTTGATCTCTGCAGGGCCTATATCGCTTATGTCACCGTTCAGAAATTTCATTGAACTGAATTTTCCGGACGGGAGCGGGGCGTTGACCTTGCTGAAATACTTCTGCCAGTATGACGATTTTTTACCAGCGCTGTTGTGCGCGGCCTGTGCAATCATATCCTTGTCTGAATATTCTGGAGCACCAAGGCCAAATGTACGGAGAACAGCAGCTACGGCAGGGTGATTTGTGAAAGCCTTGAAAGCATCGCTTGTCACCACCAGAGGGGCGGAGGCAAACAGGGCAAGAAGAAGCACAGCAAAATATTTTCCTCTTCCCTTAAGAAAAAGCAGAAGCAGGGCTCCAAGCGATTTCTTTTTATGTTTTTCAAAAAAGTTATCTTTCATTTTTCCCTCCTTTCCCCGCCGCCATTAAGACAGGCGGGGTCAAGGTATTCTGCTGTATGCCGCATTTTCTGCGGCATATACAGCTTAGCAGAGCATTCCTCTGTTTACAGGGGAATCAGAGAGCTCGTAGGGAAGACTGCTTGTCTCCGTTTTGCATTCTTTTGCGTTAGGATGCTCTTCGCAGTACTTCTTGCCTTCATCATAATCAGCTTTTTCAGCAGCTTTGCCACCTACAGTACCACCAACTGTCATACCGATCGTGCCAACAATTATTGTTACAGCACTTACTATTCCTGCAGCTGTAGCTCCTAAAGCACCGGCAGCTCCTGCTACACCCACAGCGGCAGCCCCAATAGCTGCAACAAGTGATATACCACCTACCCACAGCCACATATCAGCCATTGCATCCTGATGATATTCGTTCTTAAGTTTCGCCGCCAAGGCTAAAACAGCAATACAGAGACCAGCAGCTATTGCCGCCGCAGCAATATAGCCGATATATCCCCATGGTTTTATTTCAGCAAGAGCTGCACCCAGCATAATAGCCCCCATTGCACCCATAAAGAGATACTGTATTGTCTCCAAAGTTGACTGCCAAGGAGAAACATTACGGGCATCATTGTAATCAAATTTCTGCGGGGTATAACCTGTCCCACTTGATCCGGGAGCTCCAGTTCCTATAGGATCAACAGTCATTCCTTCGCCTTCGCCAAGACCACCTGCCTCTACGGTTTCGGTGGCATCACCCTCAGCAGTTGTTCCTTCCCATGCAGCATCAGTTGTGGCACGGGCAGTTTCATAATTTCTTGAACCACTGGAGGCACGTGCCAGCATTGCACTCATGGCTTTGGCCTGACCGAAAGCACGCGATCCTTTTCTGGAACCGGCACGGCCTGTTCCAATTGTTCCTGCCTTGTTTGCTCTTGACATGGCAAGGGCCTGACCGCCTTTACCATTTCTTACAGACCCCATGGGTCTGAAGCTGTTGCTGGCCATACTCTTGAATGTTGGCTTGAGTCTCGGGGCAGCACCGCTCATATTCATGCTCTTTGAGGAACGGTCACTTCCGAGAGAAGTGCTGAGATTGGAGCTGTTCAGTTCAGCTCTGCCAGCGGCTTCAGCCATAGCGTCAGCAGCCATATCCTGTGCTGAAGCTGCAGAGGAAACTGCATCATCAGCCATGGCATCATATTCGGAATTATCCTGCTTGTTTTTGTTGTTTAATGTCGGGTCTATATCAAAAGATATGGAACCCTTATTTGTCTCATTAAACATTCCAAGCGAACTTTTGCCGTCATTGGCTGCCTCACTGCGCTGAATGGCAGGCACATATTCCGCAGCTTCCTGAGCGCTGGCCATAAGTTCCCCGGAATCCATGGCGCTATCAGAGGCATTTCTTGCCATATATATCGTACCCACACCGCCTAATATTACGGTTGATATAAGTACTGTGGCAAGCTTACCAGTAAGCATTGCAAGCAGCCCGGAAGATGCATTAGCTGTACCACCTATTACTCCGGGGGTTACACCGGAGGCGCCTGATGCGCCTCCGCGGAGGAAACCGAAAAGACCACTTTTCTTTTCACTGTTTCCTTTTTTATTTACATTAGGAATATCTATCTTTTTCATAATTTCCTCCTGAAATTACTCTCCTCCGCCTTCACCATCTTCCAAAGCATGTTCAGCACCTTCACTCAATGCCTTAGTAATATTGTCCATCCCCATCTTATCAGCAGTTTCAGTGAGTGTTTCTGTCATCTGCTCTCCAAATGTGGGCTTAGGCGGCTCCGGTGTTTTTGGAACTTCAACAGTCACAGTTCCATCAGAATTAACAGTTCCTTTTAAGGTTGCAGTCTGAGTCTGAGTAGTACTAGTGTTAGCAGATTTATTTACTGAACCAAGTCTGTCATCATAATTGGCTTTAGCATTATTATAAGCTTCCTGCTGTTCAGTTCCTTTCATTCTCTCATCAACCGCTTTATCTATATCCTTATTTAGATCTTCCTGTGAAGCCGTCCTTGTAGCCCTATTATCCTTGCTCTCGTCAATTTGGGTCTGTCTGTCCTTGAATTCTTCTGAGTTTTTAATCTTCTCAGTCTCTGCCGATCTGGCCTCATTATAACTCTTTTCCTGTGTTTTCAGGTCTTTTTTTGCATCTTTTGAATCCTGCCAAGCTTTATCGCGGGCGCCTTTGTCATTATTAAGATTATCCATGTCCTTATCGTAATCTTCCTGCTTATAAGGTTTACCGTCTTTTTCACCTTTTTCAAGAGCATCATCAAGTTCTTTTTTCTTTGCTTCATACTCAGGTGAATTCTGATAATTTTCCTGTTTGGCATCTTTGTATCCGGTAACAGCATCAGAAAGAAGTTTTATACCTTTTGCAACAAGGAAAGCACCTGCAATCATATAGGTTATACCCATGCCAGTCTGCTTATATTCTTTCTTGAACGCTAGAACAGCACCCATAGCGATAATAGCAAGCCCCGCTGCAATAACAGCACCAGATACAGCCATAGTGGCCACGTACAAGCTGGCTTTTGCGATAGAGTTTCCAGCTTTTGCAGCTGCGGAAGCAAGAATGGAACCTGTAATAAGCAGTACCGTGGCTGCCGCAAGTGTGATAAGTAGAGCTTTTTCAAGGTCTTTCCATGGTGATTCATTTGATGGATTACTTGGCTGAGGAATATTCTTTACATTATTAACATTGCCAGGATTATTGGCTTTAAGGCCATCACCCATGCTCAGTCCTGCTCCGCCAAGTCCTGCGCCTTCAAGCACTCCCTCTGCAACATCTCCTGTTCCAGTGGTTTCGCCTGTGAACGCCGCCTGTGCTGAGGTTCTGGCTCCTGCTGCAGATGAACTGTAGGCTGCTTTTGAACCCATTGCATTGGCGAACATAGCCTGACTGTGGGCAGTACTTCTGCGGCCACGGGCTGAAACGCTTCTGCCTTTTGATATGCTTGCCTTCTTTGCAGAAGCCATGGCAGTCGCGCTACCTCTACTTTCAGCAAGCGCAGCTGATTTCATGCTGGCAAATTTACTGTTAACACCACCGCTGAGTCCACCCATGCTCTTCATTCTGGGAACAGAAGAACCGGTAGAGGAGGAGCCGCCACCACTGAAAGACCCCATACTCTTGGAAGTAAGTCTGTTTCCTTTGGGGCTGGCGGAACTTGCCGCTGAAGCTGAATAATCTACAGGAGCACCGGAACTGCCGTAAGATGAAGCATCAGAATAACTGTTATCCTCAGCCTGTGAATTTTCCTGCTGCTGTTCCTCCTGCACCTCAAAGCCGAGGCCGGATTTTCTGGCCTGCTCGGAAAACATTCCTATGGAGGAGTTTACCTTGGCATAGCGGTCCTGAGTGCTGGCACGCTCTGCACCGGCTTTTGCAGCTTCTTCTTCAAAATAACTGTTCTGGAAAATTGCGGGAGTGTTGGAAGCAGTGTTTGTAGCATTACCCGCAAAATGATATACAGCACCGGCACCAGCCGCTATTGTGGCTCCGCCTAAAAGCAGACCCAGAATTCCGGCATTGGAAGCAAATATGCCTCCGGTTGCTGCAGCGCCGGAAACTCCACTGCCTGCGGCCGCGCCTCCCTTAAAGAGGGCAGCAATGGCGGAAAGAAATCCGCCGCTGTTTTGTTTTTTGTTATTTGTTTTCATAACTCCTCCCGATTCTCCTTAAATTTATTTACCGCCACCCATTGCACCTTTTACTGCCGTCTGCAGAACAGGACCTAACACGCCGCTGATAAGCGACTTTATAAGTTCTTTTTTCCAATCATCACTTTCTTTGCTTGCGTCTTTTGGTTTGCTTGGCGGTGTCACTTTATTAGTATTCAGTTTAGGATCATTCGTTTTAAGATCTGTTATTGCCTGTCCCAGCCCCAGACTCGCAGCGCCGGAAGCGCTTTCAGTACCTGTATCAAGAAAATCTGTTGTTGCTTTTTTTGTACCGCCGTCAAAAGCAAGAGAATTTGTCGCCGAAGCACTGCCAAGATTGTTTGTCTTTAAAGCGTCAGAAGCGTAACGGTTGGCTGTCTGAAGTGATGTCAGTCCCTGTTTTCCCGGTGCCGATAGTGGTGCATTTTTTTTAGGCTGAGTACCTATATCTATTTTGTTGACTGTTGTTTTGGGATTACCCGAACCGAAAAATTTATTATGATTTCCACCACCGGACGTACTTGTGGAACCGCCACCGCTTCCACCCAAAGATGAATTCAGGGCTGAAAGTTTTGCGCGCGCACCATCTGAAACAGAACTCCCTGAAGCCGGTGAGGCAGAAGGAGATGAATAACTGTCTGATACAGAACCGCCGTCATCCGCTGAAGGTGCTGCAGCCGCTTCAGATCCTCCATCAAGAAATTCCATCTTTTCTTCCTCGAACCCTGAACTAAAAAGGGACCCCAGAAGATTATTCCCGCCATCATGTGAGCCCATCTCCTCTGCCATCTTCTGTGTTTCAGACTTGAATGTATCATCACCGGCGGAAGAAAGAGCTGAGACATCCGACACACGGGATGAAAAAGGATTGCCGGCTGCAATAACTGCAGTGCTGAAGGAACTGCCCCTTGACGGAGAGGTTATCCAAAGAACAAGCATGACGAGAGCCACTACGCCGCCGATGGCATACTGAACCGGCTTGTTTGCCTTTTTTTTACCAAGAAGATTTCTTTTTACTATCTTCGCCATATCAATCCTCGTTCTTATAAAATAATCTATTGCTTTTCCTGATACTCACAAAAAGTTCAGGACAAAGCAGTAAATTGTAATATTAGTCTAACAGATAAACCTCATTTTGTCAACCCTTACAACTGTTCTCTATATGACACTTCTTTCTCACCTGTTTTAGTATTAGTACATTTAGAAACAATATGAGAAAGTTCTGGTTCTTTCCCAGGAGTTATGACATATTTATCCTCATATGCCAAAACATCGCCGTTATCCATTTTCTGCTCACCAGTATATGAAACTACCCAATACCCTTTTTTAGTCTTATAATATGTTGCAGGGTTATCTTTATAAGTGAATCCATCTCCCTCACATCCATCAGGACAATACAGCCCCCCATCCTTTTCAGTTTTTTCTGCGATATTTAAAAATTCGGACGGAGGTTTTATACCTGTTCCAGAATCCACACCTACAGCTGAACCATCTTTTCCACCGGAACTTTTTTCAGAAGCTCCTTTATCTCCATCCTTGCCTGAAAAAAGCGAATCCGCAGCAGTCTTGGCAGTATCTCCTATAACATCACCAAGAGCCTTTTCTATCATATCATCAGTCTCATCGCCTTTCTTGTCTTTATCGGCCATTGTCGGCACACTGGCAGTGGGAACAGCACCGGTCTTTCCATCTATGGAGTTCATCTTAAGGTCTGTGATCTCGCCGCTTTTTATCTTGTCCAGATTGGCAAGCCCGCCGGAATTATATGCATTAAGATCCGCCTTGCCTCCGTTTGAAAAACCACTTGTCTTGCCGGTGGATCTGCCCTCACCGAATGCACTGCTCCACTGCGAGCGGGCAACATTGGCGGAGCCTGAGGTAAGCCCTGTACTTAACATTTGTCTTGAGGCCTTTAATGTTTCAATCCCTTTGCCTTTGCCAACAGGGAGTTTTGAGCCTGAAGCATATGAATGCCCCCCACCTGTATTAACGGCGTCTGCTGAACCGCCTTTTTCAAAAGAGGACATTCCGTTTGATGAGGTCTGGCTGCGCCCGCCACCACCACTGAATCCGGAGCTTCCCAACGCTGCCTCCATTTTACGGTATGGTTCAGACGACGGAGCAGACGCGCTGTGGTTTCCCCCTCCAGAATACCCGGAACTGCTACCGGAAGATGCGGAAGAATCATCATCTGCAGCCGAAGCCGCTCCCTCTCCTGTCCAGTCCGCAAGATTCAGGGCAAACTGCTCCGGGGAACGCTCATACACTCTTTTGCGCGTTGCCTCTTCAAGTTCCGATTTGTCATCCGTAATTCCAAGGGCCTCAAAAAGAGGAGCAACAGCACCGGCAATAACATTGCCATAACTGAAATTCATTTTTGCGTCCGTGTTCTTTATATCCTTTGCACCCTGGAAAGTCATAAGAACAAACATGGCACCACCTGCAAGCAGAAAAGCGAGAATACCTACGACAAGAGATTTCTTTCTTCCGGGCGTTTTCCGAACTGAGGATTTATATAGCGGTGCCTTTGCCTTAGCGCCGTTTTTGTCCGCTGTGCCTGTTTTTGTCTGAACACTGTTTTTTACCGTTCCGGCAGAAGCCTGGCCTGAAACAGCCTTTCCATCATTCACTGCATCTGCTGTTTTCTTTAAAGGTTCAGCAGCTTTTTTCTGTGCAGATTTTTTTGTATCAGCTATCTGTGTGGCTTCATTTATTTTCTGCTCCGCTTTTTCTTTGTTTTCCTCTTTCTTTATGGCAGCCGGCTGATTCCCAGGCTTGTCCTCAGGCTGTTTTTCTTCCGAAGGGGATTTTTTACCCGCATTCGGTTTATCCGCTGGGGTATCTTCCTTGGCCTTGCCAGCCATGGACTTCTCTTTTACAGATTTGTCATTTTCAGTTTCTTTTTTACTGTCAGATGTTCCGGTTCTTTTTCCGGCGGAATCCTGTTTATCTTTGTCTTTTTTTCCGCCCTTGCCGCTTTTCTTCTCCGGTTTTGAATCGAGAAAAGCTATGGCGTCAAAAACTTCCTCCTGCATGGAACCGTTTAAAATATCACCAAGTGATGCATGAGTTTCATTCACTCCGGCATCTGATGTCATATTCTCACCTGTGTTCTCTTTATTTTCTTCTTCCGCCATAAAAAACACCTGCATGATAAAAATTTTCCCGTCTTTTCATCTTTTTTAAATAAAATGAAAATACGGGTACTTCTATTACAATTTTAGCAGAGGAAAGCCGGAATTTCAAGTACCACGGCTTTCCCGTAAATCTTTCAGGGTTTTCTGCCTGCCTCTATGGCAAGCACCTTGTCAAGACGGCGGCAGTGACGCTCCCCGTTTGAGAATCTGGCTCCTATATACGCAGCAACAATTTCATATGCCGGCTCAACACCGATAACACGCGCCCCGAGACAGAGCATATTTATATTATCATGCTCAACAGCCTGATGCGCGGAATATGTATCATGACACAATCCGGCACGTATACCTTTTATCTTATTGGCGGCAACACAGGCACCTACACCGGAACCGCATACCATAACCGCGCGTTCTGCCTCACCTGAGAGCACAGCCTGCCCGGCCTTATAGGCAAAATCCGGATAATCAACCGATTTATCCGGCGAATCAGTACCGCAGTCTATTACCTGATGTCCCAGTTTTTCGATAAAAGGGATAAGAACTTTCTTTAGCGGAAAACCCGCATGATCACTTGCCACTGCTATTTTCATAATTTCTTTACTCCGCTTTTCAATGCCCAGCCGCTTATTCCTTCGGCAGCAAGACCTATTTCATAATATCTGTCGTCAGACGAACTTAGTATGCGCACTATCCTGCCTTCCGGGGCTGAAGCACATTCCCTGAAATTTTCCCCCGGACCACTTAAAAGTTTAAGTCCTCCGGTTTCTGTTATAACGGCAGCTGAAGAAGAGAACTGTGAATAATGCCTGGCCCAGATCCAGCCTCCGGAGAACATAAGTACCATAAATGCTATTACCGATACACGCACAGAATATCTGCGTACCCTGTCAGAAAAAACCGTTGCGGCACAGGCAGAAAGCATCGCTATCCAGAAAAAAACAGCTGCCAGCGCTTTAAGTTCCTGATCTGAAAACATATAAAACATCAGATACAATGCTCTCGGAGTACCTTCCGGAATGAAAGCCTGTCCGGTCTGACGCATTGCGTATTCCAGATTGAATCTTATATCCCCATCCCGCGGGGCAAGCGAGAAAGCCTTGGCATAAGCATATACGGCATCACCGGGACGGTTGAGCCTGTAAAGCGTGTTTCCGGCATTGTACCACAACCCGGGATTGTTTCTGTCTTTTGCAAGCCCAGCAGCGTAGCCTTTGTAAGCTTCCTCGTACTGCTCGCCGCGGTACATTTCATTGAATCTGGAAAAATCCTCCGATGCATACAGCACAGCAGGAACCGCTGAAACAATACCGGCGGCGAAAAAGATAAAAAGGAAAACAGCATTTTTTATTCTTTTCATTTCAGTTTACCATCCAGCATTTTAAGTATCATGCGGCACTGCTGCAGCAGCGCCTCCGATGAGAATTTATCGGCTTTCCCCGGAGCGTAATGATGCATTTCCAGTTCCTGCCAGAGAT
>CACZRG010000057.1 GCA_902783485.1 uncultured Elusimicrobium sp. | reverse complement strand
GATAAAGCGCGAGTTCCGCGGTGTTCTTCAATGTTGAACCCGGATGTGCGGAAATGAAATAATGCACAAGATACTGCTCTTTCCCGGCCTTTCTGGATGCATCCTTGAATTTTTCTGTAAATTCGTCAAGCACCTTTACCGGAGGCTTGTTCATTATTTTCAGCACTTCCGGCGAAATATGCTCCGGCGCCACTTTTAACTGCCCGCTTGTATGCTTAGCCGCTATCTCGCGGATATATTCCCCACAGCAAAGCGACAGGTCCATTCTTATTCCACTGGCAATGAATACACGGCGCAGTTTTGGCAGGGTGCTTACCTTACGCATAAGTTTAAGCAGCGCAGTAAAATCAGTATTCAGGTTAGGGCATATCTCCGGACAGAGGCATGATAGACGGCGGCATATTTTACATACTTCCTTTTTTCTGCCGTGCATATCATACATATTGGCCGACGGTGCCCCCAAATCAGAAATATAACCTTTGTGGCGCGGGGTATTAAGCAGGGCTTCCGCCTCTTTCAATATTGACACCTGACTTCTGGTCTGAATAAAATGCCCCTGATGAAGCGTCAGCGAGCAGAAAGAGCAGCCGCCAAAGCAGCCACGGTGAATAATTATGGAATCCTTTACTGTCTCCAGTGCGGGAACAGGCTCCTTATATGATGGATGCGCACGTTTTGTGTATGGCAGATCATATATAGCATCCATTTCCTCAGTGGTAAGCGGTAAAGAGGGGGGATTCTGCACCACGGCTTTTCCGTCACTTTTCTGAACAAGCACCTTTGAGCAGTATGGATTGTAATTAAGATAAATCTCTCTTGTAGCCTCTGAAAATTTACGTCTGTCTCCGGCAACTTCTCCGGCGGAAGGCAGAATAACCGCATCCGACATATTCAGCGAGGCGGTTTCCTTAGCGCCCAACGGGTACATTGTCCCGCGCATATTCCGTATATGTTTTATGTCTTCACCGGCATCAAGCCTTTTAGCCAGTTCAACAATGTTTTTTTCGCCCATGCCATACATGAGCAGATCTGCCTTTGAATCAAGCAGTATGCTTTTGCGCACCTTGTCGGACCAGTAATCATAATGGGCAAAACGGCGCATTGTGGCTTCTATGCCGCCTATAACAAGAGGAACATCAGGATATGCCTCACGGCAGCGCTGCGAATAAATTATTGTGGCACGGTCCGGTCTTCTTCCTGGTCTGCCTCCGGGTGTAAACGCATCTTCGGAACGTATCTTCCGGTTATGCGTGTACTTGTTTATCATGGAATCCATATTTCCGGCTGAAACACCAAAGAAAAGGCGCGGCCTGCCGAATTTCCTGAAATCCGTACAGTTTTCCCATGCCGGCTGTGCCAGCACGGCTACCCTGAAACCGTTCGCCTGCAGCACACGGCCCAGAACGGCCATGGCAAAAGAGGGGTGGTCAACAAAGGCATCGCCAGAAACAAGCACTATATCCGGCCTGTCCCAGCCAAGTTTTTTTATTTCAGCAACCGTAACAGGAATAAAATAATCCATATATACAGTATATTAAATTAAGGCGTATATGGCGGAAACCGGGCATTTTAATATGAACAGCTGCCGCACGGCAGCTGAAACCATTTATCCGGACAAATATAATTCTGGTTTTGCTATAATTTACTATATATTTGAATTTTAATACATAAAATTGTAGAAAATCCATGCAAAAACGTATTGTATATTTTGATGTACTGCGTGCCATTTCTATTTCCGCCGTTATAATACTGCACCTTTCAGCTGTATATTTTCAAACCGATGTTAATTCGTTTACCTGGGAAATATCCAGTATACTGAACAGTCTTTCACGCTATGCCGTACCTGTTTTCGTTATGATTTCAGGAGCTCTCTTCCTTAACCCTTCCACTGAAATAAATATAAAAAAACTTTATTCAAAAAACATAAAACACATTCTTACAGCTCTTGTATTCTGGTCATTCTGTTATTCCTCAGCAATATTTCTTTTTGGGGCAGACCGGGGAAATATCTCAAAATCCTTTGAAAATCTGATATTCGGCTATACTCATCTGTGGTTTCTGTATATGCTTGCCGGATTGTATATTATAGTGCCATTTCTGCGTACAATATGTCGTGATAAACAGCTTGTATGCTATTTTCTGATTATAAGTATAATATTCTCGTTTCTGCCCACAACGATCACCAAAATTTTAACCGGGCTTGATATTTCTTTTCCAGCCTGTGGCTTTAACAGATTTGCCAGCGGACTCGTTCTGCTTATTAATGAAAGATTTTGTTTTCATTTTACCATGGGATATGCGGCATATTTTGTACTTGGATATTATGCCCATTCCGCAGTATTTTCCAGATTTCAGCGTATTCTTATATACTGTTCCGGTATATGTGGCTGGTTATTTACGGTATTATTTACAAGTTTTGTAAGTCACAAGCTCAATGCTCCCTTTGAGATTTTCCATCCCATGAATCTGAATGTAGCATTGCAGGCTTTGGCTGTTTTTGTATTTTTTAAGTATAACACGTGTATGCTTCCTGCCTGGACAACTTCATTGTGTACACGTCTATCGGAATATATTTTCGGAATATATCTTGTACATGCAGGATTACAGGCCTGCATATTAAAATTCTTAGACATATATACCATATCCATCAATCCGGTTTATATCTTTATTCCTGCTGTCATGATAATTTTTCTTCTTTCATGGATTATTACCGCAGTAATAAAACATATTCCATTTGTTAATAAACATATAGTGTAAATGTCCAGTGGCAGAAACTGTCATTTTACTGAACGCTGAATCTGTTTCAGTTTACGTGTTATTTAAATATCCGATTATGTATCAATAAGTATTTTCAGGGCTTTTTCAGTATCTGTTCCGGCAGATATCTCAACGGCTTTTTCAAAATGCCATTTCCTTTTTATATCCACAACAGAGCTTTCACGCACACACAGAACAAGCACCTTGCCGGCAGTAGCGGACAGTCCTGAAATATCGTCAGCCCAGCCTTTTCCTGCAAGTTCAAGCGGACCGGCCTCATCTATGAAAACAAAGCGTATGCCCTTAAGCGCCTCAGCAGAAAGCGCCCTGTGTCCAAGCTCAAAACCCTCTTTATAAAAAAAGAAAGGTCCGTATTTTTCCACACAATCATGGCCATTTTCAGCACGGCCGGAAAGAGGAGCTTTTTCTCCATTATCCGCCCTCACAAGCGTAAAACCTTCACGGTGGCCCTCCTTCCAGAGGCCTTCAGCGTAAAAGCCGCCTGCGCGCTGCCCGGCTTTTTTTAGTCCGGATATAAGATTTTGCACAAGAGTTGTCTTGCCGCTGCCCTGCCTGCCGGTTATCAGAACAACAGCAGGCCCGGAGGCTTCAAGCCAGTATGGGGCACCTGAAATAACGGTGTTAAGCGATACAAGCGGGCTGTGTATTATTTCCCTGGCGGGGGGGAATGCCGCTATTATTCCAGGCAGTGCACTGAATGAATATTCCAGAGTATCAAAAAACACAGGCCCGAACAGCCTTTCCATGGTCCTGCGCACAATGGGATTGGTAAGTTCCGTTCCTATGGCGGAGAAAGCAAAAGTCATCAGAACAGCACGCGAGGCAAGATATATTCCAGCGGACATTCTGCCTAAAACCAACCCCATAACCGCGGAGGCAATTA
Organism: uncultured Elusimicrobium sp.; assembly: GCA_902783485.1. GTDB lineage: Bacteria > Elusimicrobiota > Elusimicrobia > Elusimicrobiales > UBA9959 > CACZRG01. The sequence goes on along the minus strand of CACZRG010000057.1, from coordinate 5,120 downwards.
TAACACTAAGCCATACGCCCCAGCGCATTATAAGCCTGCGTGCACGCCGGTACCAGAAAACGCAGAAACAGGTATAAGCCACGGTTAAAGCAATAAACGGCACTAACGGGGCTTTGTTTCCGGCTGAAAAAACAAACAGTATTCCGGCAATCTGCAGAAAAAGCAGTATTAAGGAAAATTTTTTCTCACCTGGTTTAGGGTTATAACTGAACTGTCTGGAATATCTGCTGATTAAATCATCTTTTACAGCTGTTTTTTCAGCGCGTGATGTTTTTATGGTTCCGCTGCCTTCAGCATTATTTCTGTCCTTCTTTTCAATATCTGTTTTTTCCTTGTTTCCTACAGCCCTGTTTTCAAGAACTCCGCTTTTTGAGGAAATTATTCCCATTAATGAAGCGGCAGCGCCAAGAAGGAAATAAACCAGCATGGCGAAACCAAGCAGCGACCATACATTTGAAAGAATTCCACCTGTAGCACCGCTGAAATGAAAACGCTTTGTGAACCACTGCAGGGTTTTGTCTATGGCAAGGGTAAAATCTGTTCCATACGCTATAAAATAATTCACCAGTTTATGCGTTATTGCCCATGTCATGGCAAGTCCGCCGCCAAAAATGCGGCCAATATTATTCTGCCCCAAAATGCGGTTGCCGAAGTCTGCAAGAATGCCTTCCATGGCTATGGCAACCATAGGCCCGGTAAGATTCGCGCTGGGGGAAATGGATTTCATCGCTGCGCATATAAGCCCGGCGCGCCACAACAGCCCGCGCTCCGGCCAAAGCCTGTGCCCGGCAGTAATAATCGCAATTCCTATGGCAGTAAGTATTTCGCCCTTGAAAGGCAGCCGTATATTGTGCAGGAATGAGCCCAGGACAATTTCAGAAGCGGCCCAAATGCTGCCTATTATAGCCGCCTTGCGCCAGAGCAAATTTCTGTCAGCCTGTTCCGCCATAGTATTATTTTATCATATAAAAGTATGAACAAAAAAATATGGATATTTGCGGTTTTATGCTTAAACAGAAAAACGCATGGGCGGTTAAAGGGGGAAATTATTGCCGCTCATTCCCTTGACAAAAGCATATACGGTTTCAGGTTTTTGCCCCATTCATTTACGAGCATATCCAATGTGTATGAGGCATTCGCCGGGCTTGTTGATGGCAGTTTTACGGCTGGAATTTTCACGGAGGGGGCAATATATATGTTATAGAACCGCCATGCGGTATTTCCGTTAAGAAATATTATTTTTATCCCTGTTCCTTTTAAAATACTGCCTATATCATTAGGCACAGCGGCTTTTATTGAGGAATCAGCAGAGCCTTTTATCTCGCAGGATTCCAGCACATCCCAAAGGGCTATTCCACGGCGCAGAAGAATGGATTTTTTCTCATCCGTTGTTTGCGGCACAGGCTCACCGGCAACAGCAGCTATCATGCGCCAGAACCGGTTACGCGGATGGCCATAGAAAAAGCCGGAACTCCTTGATTTTACCGAGGGGAATGAGCCAAGCACAAGGCATGATGATTTTTCATTGTATACCGGCGGAATATTATGTACAAGCATAATGACAGAATACAGTTTACATTTTTGCAGCATGGCTGTGCCATATCGTTTAATGCGCCAGCATATTTTTTTATTGCGCTTTCTGCCCGTGTAAGCAGTACCAAAACATGCCCCTAATAAATCACAACAATCCCTCAATGAATTAAAATCAAAACGCTTTTTATAAGAAGATTATTGATTTTACAGTTTTTCCGTCATGCTGAACTTGTTTCAGCATCTCTACAGCCTAAAGAGGTACGGAATCATGTTCAGTACAACGAAGCGATATTAGCGGCCTTTATAATTACATTGTATCAATACTTTAATAGAGGCTTATTCAAATAAGATGTTTAATAATCCTTTAAGTTGTTTTAATATCTGTGCAACTCCAAAAACTCTTAAATGCTTTTCATAAAAACAATATTTCTATTGTTCCAAATATGGAATAAAAACTATAAAATATCCTGTATTATCTTATGAGCAAATATCTTACTACTAAACAGAAGTAAGACAAAATAATCTGGTTTCCTGTCATAACAAGGGTATTTTTACTATTATAATTAGTAAAATTATAACTGATCTAAACTCTGAAATTGTCCATTGAAGAGACATTTTATCAGTATGATTGACTTTTATGAATTTACATTTTGATTTATCTTTGGGAAATGGCTATAAAAGCACAAGCCAAAAAATAAGAGTAATAAGCGAGAGCTGGTTCGCCAAAAATATGTATTGTCCCTGTTGTGGTAACATCAGAATCTGCCATTTTAAAAATAACAGTCCTGTTGCTGATTTTTATTGCGAAAACTGTAATGAACAATTTGAACTTAAAAGCACAGACAAGAAATTGGGATTAAAAATAGCTGATGGGGCATATTCGTCAGCAATAGAGAGAATAACGAGCAATACAAATCCTGATTTAATTGTTTTGCAATATAAAGATTTTAAGGTGTCAAACCTGTCATTAATCCCTAAATTTTTCTTCACGCCGCAGATAATAGAAAAAAGGAATCCTCTTTCTCCCAATGCAAGAAGAGCAGGATGGGTAGGCTGTAATATAATATTTGGTAGAATCCCTTTGCAAGGCAAAATTCCAATAATTTCTGATGGGAAAATTTTAAACAGAGATGAAGTTGTAAAATTGTATCAAAAAAGCCTTGTTTTAAGGACAGATAGTATTAAAAACAGAGGTTGGATATTAGATGTCCTTAACTGCATAAATGATATAAAATCTGAAGAATTTAATCTGAACGATGTATATCAATATGCAGAAAGTTTGAAAATAAAACACCCAGACAATAATAACATTCAGGCAAAAATAAGGCAACAGTTGCAATTTCTAAGAGACAGAAACCTAATAGTATTTTTAGGAAGAGGTAAATATAGGAAGATATAATGAAAAAATACAAAATAGTGATAGAAGAAACATTAATTGATACATTTGAAGTATTAGCTGGCAGCATAGATGAAGCAAGGAAAGTCGCTATACAAAAATATAAAGATTCTGAATTTGTTTTAGAACCTGGAGAATGTCAGCACAGACAATTAATGGTTCTTTCTGATGAAAACAAAACCGGAAATGAGGCAGAAACAGGATGGGTTGAATTTTAATAACAATTTTCTGCTCATTATTTAAGAAATAATTTTAAACTTTACAGATACTTATATATCTACAATCCCCATGCAGAAACTTATTGAGATATTTCCTTTGATTGAGACGGACCCTGACCTTGCCGCAAAATACGCGGTTGCGCTTATGCTTGCCACAGGCACCGTATTTTTTATGATATGGAATGCGGCAGTGGAGAAAAAAGAAAGGAAACGCATTGAAGCCATGCGCAGGCATGCGGAAGAACGCGGGCTTATGTTTGATGAGAAAACGGAAATTCCGGAGGAACCCGCCAAAGGCGTATTTTTTATACAGGGCCATTCCTATTCCAGAAAAGCATCCAATATTACACATTCGGTTAAGACCGGGCGGCATACTTTTGATGTTTTTGACTATGAGTATATAACAGGGGCAGGCAAATCAGCGCAGCTGCACCAGTATGCCTGCGCCCTGTGCGGGCTGCATGGCACAACAGGCCGTTTTTATCCTGTTTTCTGCATGGAGCCGGAGAATTTCATGCACAAGGCCGAAGATGTGTTCACCCATTCCGATATTGATTTTGATCTTTATCCCCGCTTTTCAAAACAGTATCATCTTACAGGCCCCTCCAGAGAAAAAATAGAGGCTTTTTTTACTCCTGGTATTTTATCATGTCTGGAATCCCACCCCGGCCTTGAGATTTATTCTGATGGCTTTTATATAACAATATGCCGAAAGGGACACTTAAGCCCAAAGGAATTTGAGGATTTTGAAACTGAGGCGGGGGAAATAATACAGGCAATGGCAACCTAAATCAGGGATAAACAAAAAAGGGGAAGATTCTGCATCTTCCCCTTTTTACTTATTCTTAAGCCTATTTAGAAGTTTATTTTTACCGAGCCGGTAATTATGCGCCCTGGCGCGAGCGTGTCTTCGCTGTCAAGGAATCTTTCATTAAACACATTGTCAGCGGAAACGCCTATCTGTACAGCCTTGCTTATCTGTGAAGTAAGCGCCACGGCGGTGGTGGAATATCCTCTTATGTAAGTAGTGTTATTCACATCAACCCATGACTGGCCCTTGTGAGTCCAGTTGACTGAAAGCTGTGTCTGATGTGGGAACATATAGGAAATTCCTGCTGCCCAGATATGGTGGGGGGCATCCGCAAGAGTTTTTCCATTAAGGCTTGTTCCTTCCTCTTCGCCTTCAAGCACTTTTGAATGGGACTGCGCATAAGAAGCGGAAAGGCTTAAATTCCCGGCCTGGTATCTTACAGGAATCTCAAAGCCGTATATCTGGGCTTTACCTATATTCTGATACTGGCGGAAATTTGTTACGCCGTCAGTAAAATATTTTGTGTAAATATAGTCTTTTGTTTTGGTGTAATATGCATTGGGTTCTATGAAAAGTCCTTCTGCCGGGTTTACGGTAAATCCGGTTTCTACAGTATCGGAAGTTTCCGGCTTAAGGTCTTCATTAGGCAGCTGCATTCTGCCGCTGCGCCACATGGCAAGAACCATGTTTTCAAGGGCGGGACCATTGAAGCCGTGGGACCAGCCTGCGTACTGGCTTATGCTGTCGGAATATTTGTAATTGACAGCAACCTTAGGCGAGAGTTCCTCCCAGTTTTTGTCTTCAAGGTTTTTGCCGTCCTTGTACTCCTGCGGTATGCCTCCGCCGTTGGTGTTTCTTGAATAGCCGTCATAAAAACCGGCGTAGTCATAGCGGAGCCCGGCCAGAATGCCAAGGCGGTTCTCCATGAATTTTTTCTGGGCCTGTATATAAGGGGCAATGTTATAGCGTTTTCCGTCATCATCTCCGTAATGGGCCCCGGTGGTATATGTAAGGTCTTTGCCGAAAACCGCTCCGTTATTTGCGTCAACGCCCATTGTAAGCGTCATTCCGTCAAATTCTGAGGTAAGGTTTGCATTCATTCCATAATCCTGGCGTTCCACTTTTGCGAGCGCATCCTTATTGGTCTGGAGTTTTTCATAAT
>CACZRG010000056.1 GCA_902783485.1 uncultured Elusimicrobium sp. | reverse complement strand
TGAGGTGGATCCGGAACACAGACAGGCAAAACTTTATCTTGATGAGGTGGCAAGGCGTATTTACGCAATGGAAGCAGGCAGGGATAGTAAAAAAAACATGACAACCGTTCCGCGGACATCTGAAACAGGTTCATCAGAACATAAATAATCAGGCCGATTATTGTATAATTATTTATATACTGTAGTTCATCAAGGAGCTGTAAAAATGTCATCAAAAAATAGAATTCCCATGATTGCCGGTAACTGGAAAATGAATCTGGTTTCCGGAGAAGCCGCAGAGCTTGCGGCGGCACTCAGAAAAAATTTAAGTCCGGACCTTAAGCACGAAGTGCTTCTGGCGCCTTCTTTTACAAATCTTCACTGTGTGCATGAAGTTGTCAAAGGCTCTCCAATACTTCTGGCTTCGCAGGATATGGCCTGGGAGGAAAAGGGGGCTTTTACCGGTGCCGTTTCACCCGCACAGATAAAAGATGCGGGCTGTACACATTCCATTTTAGGACACAGCGAACGCCGTCATATTTTCATGGAGACCGATGAAGTCATAAATAAAAAGATGAAAACAGCAATAAAGGACGGCATAACACCGATTCTGTGCATAGGCGAAATGCTTGAGGACCGCGAGAGTGGAAAGACAAACGATGTGCTTGCTACCCAGCTGGACGGTGATTTTGCAGGCATTACAGCTGAGGAAGCTTCCAGAGTGATAATAGCCTATGAGCCTGTATGGGCTATAGGAACAGGAAAAACAGCCACACCTGATGTTGCTGAGGCTACACATGTTTTCATACGTTCCCATATGGAAAAAATGTATGGAAAAAATTTTGCAGATGCATTGCGCATTCTTTACGGTGGCAGTGTGAAGGCAACAAATGTGGATGAACTTATGGCGCAGCCTGATATAGACGGAGCACTTGTTGGCGGTGAGAGTCTCAAGGCTGATAAATTTACACGTGTCATTCATTTTCAGAAAATATAAAGAGGTCAGAGAACATGGAAAACAACAGTAAAAGAGCGGAACTGCCTGTAACAATAGGTGTTTCCAACAAACACATTCATCTTACCGAGGAGCATTTCAAGATACTTTTCGGAGCAGAAGCGGAACCTACAGTGAAGAAAGCTGTAGCACAGCCCGGTCAGTTCGCATGTGAGGAAGTTGTTGATATAGTCGGACCACGCAGTGAGATGAAATCCATACGTATGCTTGGCCCTTACAGAAAACATACACAGCTTGAACTCTCAAAAGCCGATGCCCGCAAACTTGGACTGGAATGTCCCATACGCGATTCCGGTAAACTTGAAGGCACGCCCGGTTTCAAAATCATAGGTCCCAAAGGTACTGTTGAAGTGAAGGACGGCGCCATAATTGCCAAGCGTCATATACATTTTTCACCGGCAGATGCCGAAAAATTCGGAGTTAAGGACGGAGAAGATGTAAGTGTCATCTGTGGAAAAGGCGGAGACCGCGAACTTGTTTTCAACAAGGTTCTGGTTCGTGTTTCCGATAAATTCGTTCTTGAAATGCATGTTGACGTTGAGGAGGCCAATGCGGCCTGTCTCAAGAACGGCGACAAGGTATTTGTCCTTTAATCTGTCCAGGAGACCATAAAAATGGAAAACAAAGTAAAACTTACCTCTCTCATTGATCATACATTACTGAAAGCAGCAGCTACCCCGGAACAGATTGTCAAACTCTGTGCCGAGGCCCGCGAATATCATTTTGCCTCTGTGTGTGTGAATCCGGTTAATGTCGCTCTTGCAGCAAAGGAACTTAAAGGTTCCGGTGTCAAAGTGTGCACAGTTATCGGTTTTCCACTGGGTGCTAACACCCCTCTGGTAAAGGCATTTGAGGCAACAGATGCCATAGCGAACGGAGCAGATGAAGTGGACATGGTTATCAACATCGGTGCGATGAAGGCCGGTGACACTGATACTGTGTTCAATGATATAAAAGCCGTACGCGAAGCTTCCAATGGTAAACTGCTTAAAGTGATTATAGAGACATGCTATCTCACAGATGAGGAGAAAGTTAAGGCATGTGAACTTTCAAAGAAAGCAGGGGCTGATTTCGTAAAAACCTCAACAGGCTTTGGAACTGGCGGTGCAACTGCGGCGGATGTCGCTCTCATGCGTAAAACCGTAGGTGCAGAAACCGGTGTAAAGGCTTCCGGCGGAATACGTGATGCGGTCACTGCTGCGGAAATGGTAAAAGCCGGTGCAAACCGTCTCGGATGCAGCGCCGGGGTTGCCATAGCCCAGACTGAAAAATAACTGCTTCAGGTCCCGCCATAATCCGCGGGAATGAATCATCATGAAGCCGCGGAAGGCCGGTTTTCCCAGGCCCCGCGGCTTCCTTTTCTTTCATCTTTTCAGGATTTTGAATGATGCTACGATTTTTATATATTTTTCTGCCGTTTCTGCTTATCTGCACGGCAGTATTTCCAGGTTATTCCATGGCAGTTTCCGCCAGTGATGGCACTGTGTCATCTGCAGAAAGTTCACAGGAAACAGCTGCTGATAAAAAACAGAAAGGAACTGCTGAACCAGATAAGCGCGATACGGCGCAGAATGAAAGTTTATCCGAAAATAACACTGCGGGAGATAAGAATGACTCCGGTACCACAGATCATGAAGAAACAGACGCTGAGGAAGTTCATGAGGGCATAGCGGAAATGCCGGATTCAGCGTCTGCTGCTGAAATATCTGCCTCCGCCACGCAGGACAAGTCTGCTCAGAACAGTGTAGCGTCGGAAGAAGAGGCATGGATGACACTTTTTCCTTTCAGCCCGGCTGCTATGAAGGATCCTTCTCCGCAGGATACACGTTCATTCAGTGAAATATCACAGGCGGAATACTGGTTCATAAAAGAAAATCTTGCGGCTGCAAAAGATGATGATACACGCAAATCCCTTCTGCTTGCTGTTGAAGAATGGATAACTGCTTTCAAGGATTCCGCTCATGCGGACGATGTGCTGCTTGCCAGGGCAGAACTTTATTCTGGTCTCGGTGATAATAAAAATGCTGTTATAACACTTATGAAGCACCGGCAGGCATATCCGGATTCACTGCTTAAGGAAGTTGTAAAGGAAAAGCTTTCAGCACTGATTGATAAAAAATACAGAAAACATAAAAAAGAACTTCTTGCTCTCGCAGAAGCAGAGGGAAATGGCAGAACTTCAAGGCTTGCACGTCTGTATTCAGGGCTTGCCGAGCAGTTTGGAGATGAATTTTACGAACCGCTTATAACCGGGTTCCGTGAGCTGCTTGCAGCGGTGCCTGTTTATGCCTACAGGGACAGAGTTCTTTTTTCGCTTGCGCAGCTTTATCATTCACGTGGACATTATGACGAGGCTGCAATAACATATGCGGAAATAATAAGGGTTTATCCGGAAGGTTCTATAATCCCGCTGGCAAAACTTGCCCTTGCCGAAATAAACGCCAGGGAAAAACGCAATTACGATGAGGCTATAGCCATTTATCAGGAAATAGCCGAGAAATATGAAGGGCGTGATGAGGCTTTTACGGCATACAGGGAACTTCCACGTCTTCTGGAAAGACAGAAACAGTACGAGGAAGCTGTAAATATATATGAGAAGATAATTGAACTTTACCCGGACAGGCCTGAGGCCCGTGACGCATTCCGTGCAGAAATATCAATTCTGCGTTATGAGCTTGGGCATTATAAAGAAGCTATTTTTGTTACAAAGCGCATGGCGGAAAAATATAAGGACAACCGGGCAAGAAACGATCTTTATTCCGCGGCGGATATAGCGAAAAACAATCTGAAGGACCTTGACGAGGAAGTAAAAATATACGAGCGCATAGCATCGGATTATCCGGATCCGAAAAACGCTCCGGCGGCACTGCTTGCCGCCGCACAGGCCTGCGAAAAAGCCAGGAAACAGGATATGGCAAAAAAATACTATCAGCAGATTATGGATTCATGGCCGGTTTCACCGCAGGCAAAAAAAGCAGCTAAGGTACTTGAAACAAGATAATGCCGGGACTACGGCATAAAAAAATTAATGATATCAGGGAGATATTATGAAAAACAGAAAAGGTATTCTGATGGTTGTCTGCGCGGCAGCCTCGCTTGCGGTTTCAGCCTGCAGCTGTGGCTGTAAAACAAAGACGGATGTGCCAATGCCTTCACAGGAGGAATTTCAGAACATGACCGACAGGGCGAATGATTTTGCGTTTTCTTTCTATAAGCGGAATTCGGCTGGAAAAAATGAAAACTTCTTTTTCTCTCCGTATAGTATGCGACGTGCGTTCTCAATGGTAAGAACAGGGGCCGCCGGAGGTACTGCTGAGGAATTAAACAAGGTCTTTATGTTTTCCGAAGAAACGGATGCTGTAAAAAAAGAGGCTGCTGCACTTGCTATGGCAGCAGAAAGCGCAGCGCACGGAACAGTGTTCAGGGATGCAAACTCACTGTGGACACAGAAAGATTTTTCATTCCTTCCTGAATATATTTCCGGTCTGAAGAAATATTATTCAGCCTGGGCTGGAACAGCCGATTTTGCAAAGGATTCAGCATCTGCAGTAAAAAAAATAAATGACTGGACTGCCAAAAATACGAACGGCATTATAAAAAATCTTTTTTCTGAAGGTGCGGTTAACAGCCTTACGCGTATGGTTCTTGTAAACGCAGTATATTTCAAGGGTTCGTGGGAGAAGGCTTTTGCAAAAACAGCAACATTCGAAGCTGATTTTCATCTAAGCGCAGGAGGAACGACAAAAGCAAGACTTATGCGGCATGAAGATGAAACTGACTTTCCGTATGCTTCAGACAGCGGGGTTCAGTATCTGGCAATGCCTTACAGAAATGGAGGTGCTGGAGAGCAGAAGGGACTGGAGATGATGATAATACTGCCGTCTGACAGAAATTTATTTACTAAGGCAGAAAAAAATCTTTCCGCAGAAAAAATACGCAGTATAAGGGAGTCAATGCACAGTGAAAAAGTCCGTGTGTTCCTGCCGAAATTCTCTTTTGAGGCCTCGCATGAACTTAAGAATCTGCTTATGGAAATGGGAATGTCTCTGTCATTTACTGATAAAGCTGATTTTTCGGGCATGACAGGGGATAAATCACTGTTTATCCAGACTGCTGTTCAGAAAGCTTTTATAGATGTTTCGGAAGAGGGTACTGAGGCTGCCGCCGCTACAGGAATAAGCATGGGGCTTAAATCAATCAGACCGCGTCCATCTGTCATTTTCCGCGCAGACAGACCGTTTATCTTCCTGATAAGGGATGCAGAGTCAGGGCTTGTCCTTTTCATGGGAAAGGTGGAATCTCCAAAAGCATAATATTTTATGCTATAATATCTGTACACACTTAAACGGGGTGTGGCTCAGCTGGCTAGAGCGCTCGCTTCGGGTGCGAGAGGTCGTGAGTTCAAATCTCACCACCCCGATAAAGTGAAAAGGCGGAATAGTTGAGAATGACTTTCCGCTTTTTTTATAAAAAAGGAACTGAAATGGTGATTGTGATGAACAAAAAAAGGTCAGAAAAATTTATGAAAAAGGCGGTACTCGGCTTTCTTTCGGGACTGTTTATTGCCAGTATGAGCGGAACAGCATTCGCTGATATTGATGATGAGATAGAAGCATTTGATTCTCATGAGGCCATCGCATCTTTAAGTTCTGCTATGGATCAGAGTTCTTTCATGTCTTTTGCGCTTGAGCAGATAGGAGAGCAGACCGTTTCAGGTCCTGCTGCCCAGGGACTGAATGCCGGTGATACCTGTGACAGCGCAGACTGCCTTGGCAATAATCTGCATGTACGTGCTTTTGCCAACAGCGACAAGTACCGGTCTGATGATGATTTCAGGTTCAAGGCAGATAATGCCGGTGCGATTGCAGCTTTCAGCAATGACCGCATTTATGATTCCTTTGATGCCCGTTACACATTATTTGGTGGATATATTCTCTCAAGAACCAAATTTAATGGTGTGGGCCTTCACCAGGAGAATAATACACCTGTCGCAGGTTTCGCCGCAGAGTTTTACAAAGGCCGTTTCTTTGGTGGTTTTGTGCTGAACGGCGCATATGTACACAGCAAGACCCTTGTGGATGGCGGAGAAGATATGTCAAGCGATTCCTGGATGGGCGGTGCCGGAGTTAAGGCTGGCTACAATCTCAATATTCTTGATGTTCTCACAATTCAGCCAAATGCTAAAGCCTCATACAGGTATTTTAAAGGCGAAACACAGAAACTTTCAAATGGTGAGAAATTAAGGTTCCACTCTGACAATGATGTGGAACTTATACCGGGACTTAAGGCTTCCCTGAATCTGGGAAAATGCTGGACATTCTCAGGTATGGGAAATTATGTCTGGGCATATGAGACTGAAAGTCATGTCAAGGCTGACTCTACTGCAGACGGGGAACTTAATTACGTCGAGTATGGCGCCGGCCTTGAAAAGAAATGGTCATCAGTTATTCTTTCCGCAAACGGAAAGCACCGTGACGGCAAACGTAACGGCTGGTATGCGGATCTGAACCTTGAGGTCAGATTCTGATAATCCCATAGCGCAAGGAGAAAGAAATGAAAAATTTAATGCTTTTAGTTTTAGCTTCAGCTTTTCTTACAGGCTGCGGAATGTCATTCTGCCGCGAGAATATGTGCGGCAGCTGTTCTGCTGAAAAAGAGACTACTCCGCCAGTTGAGGAGAAGAAACCTGAACCCGTGAAGAAACCGGAACCTGTTAAACAGCAGGCTCCAAAGCCGGTTGAAAAACCAGTTGCCACTCCGACCATTGTAATCGACAGCGAAGATGATGAAATAACGCTGGGTGCAACAACATTCAAATACAATGCCTATGACTTCACACCTGAATCACAGGCTAATCTCGATGTCCTTGCGGACTTCATGAAGTCTCACAGAAAATCGTCAATCACTGTTGAAGGACATACCGACAGCATAGGTTCTGCGGAAGCGAATCAGGATATTTCTGAAAAGCGTGCCAATGCCGTGAAAGAATATCTTGTCTCGAAAGGTATTGATGGAAGCCGTATACAGACAAAAGGTTATGGAAAGACAAAACCGATAGCTACCAACAAGACAAGAGAAGGCCGCGCTAAGAACCGCCGTATTGAAATACGTTTCAACAAGGCTGCGAACAAGGCAAAGAAATAATAAGGCCTGCCTGACTAAGTTAAGAAAAGGAGGTGGAAAAAATCTGCCTCCTTTCTCTTTTATAAATAAATATTTTTTGCTAATATAAATATAAACAGCTGGCAGTTTTCTGATTGCCGGAATCCGGCTGTCAAGAGGAAAGATGTCTTCAGAAAGAAACAAAAAGGATGAGGCGGCAGAATATCCTGTTAATGACGGACAGGAAATGTTTCCCTGTTTACCAGGGAAAACAGACGTACTGCCTGAAAATGAAGAACATGATATCCCGGCTGACCAGCAGTCTGATTCCATAACCGGCATAAAATCATCCGGATCAGGCACGGATTCCATGAAGCAGTATGAGGTCTATATCAGTAAAATAAAAGAGATAGACCGCGAGGAAATGGGGCGGCTTTGGGAAAGGGTAAAGCGTGGGGACAGGCGCGCCAAGGACAAGATTTTTGAGCAGAACATGAAACTTGTCATCAGCGTAGTTGTTAAAAATCATGCCTCATACAGTTACATAGATAAACTTGACCTTATAGAAGAAGGAAATCTGGGCCTTTATCATGCCATTGACAAATATGATCCTGCCCTTGGTTATCGTTTTTCCACATACGCAAAGTACTGGATAGAGCAGCATATAAGAAGATATATAGAGGAGAGCTCAAAAACGATACGTATACCGCCTCATGCATGGACGGATATGCGTAAATGGCAGAGAGAATACAAAAAACTGCAGGAAAAGCTGGGACGTCCTCCGGAAATATCCGAGGTTATGATACAGCTTGACTGGAGTGAGTCAAAAGTACGTGCGGCCATGCATACCGCAGATATAGTTACCGGTATTTCGTCCATAGAAGAACCACGCGGTACACATGAAGACGGCACAAGCACCATTGAGGATACCCTGCACAGTGGTAATGATGACAGTCCTGAACATCTTGCGACTGAAACAAATCAGCTTGAGGTTTTAAAAAAAGCTCTCGGAGAACTTGACCCCAGGGAAAGGGAAATACTTGAGGCAAGGTACGGCCTGTTAGGCGATGACAAGAAAACATTGAATCAGATAGGCCGTGAGCTGAATCTTTCCCGTGAAAGGGTACGCCAGCTTGAGGCGCGTGCGCTTCAGACTCTTAGACGGGCAGTAATATCAAAAGGCCTGACAGATGAAAACAGCAGAAAATCAAGGGCAGGTGTGAAAAAGAATAATACCGGCCAGAGCCGCCTTGAGATTCTCTCTCTCGCTATTGCCGGCAAAAAAAATAAAAAGACGATGGGATTTAATATTCTGAAAATACCGAGGAAAAACAATGAAAGATGAGATTTTGAAAAAAATAAGCGCTGCGGTAAGGGATATCCCTGATTTCCCTAAAAAAGGCATACTCTTTAAGGACATAATGCCTCTTCTTGGTGACGCGGAACTGTTTCCAGAGGTTATAAAGGCTATGGCGGCCCCTTTCCGTAATGCCGGGATAACAAAGGTTCTGGGTTCTGAATCAAGAGGCTTTCTTCTCGCAGCTCCCATTGCCATGGAACTTAAGGCAGGTCTCGTTCCTGTGCGGAAGAAAGGCAAACTGCCATATAAAACAGTCTCGGCCAGTTATGCACTTGAATATGGTACGGATACTCTTGAAATACATGAGGATGCAATAAAGCCTGGTGAAAAAGTTCTTATAGTTGATGATGTTCTTGCTACCGGAGGAACAGCAGCTGCAATGAAGGAACTGGTGGAGAAACTTGGCGGTTCTGCCGTCGGGGTTTCAATGCTGATAGAACTGCCTGTACTGAATGGAAAAGAAAAATTAGGTGACTCCAGGCTGTTTTCTTTGCTAAAATATTAATATACGCCCCCGTAGCTCAACTGGATAGAGCTGCTCCGTCCTAAGGAGAAGGTTGATGGTTCAAGTCCGTCCGGGGGTGCCAGATTTGTTCATTCCGAGGAGAAATATGCCGTCTAATACATGGGTGGAAACTAAAAAGAAAGAAGAAACAGAGGTGGTGAAAAATTCTGCCATCGACTGGATAAAGGAGAACAGGGAAACATTCTGGGCAGCTGTTGGTATAGCAGTGGCTGTTGTAGCCTTTATTATTTTCTTTGCCGCAAGCTACTCAAAAGTTCAGAAGAATGCCTGGCAGGCTCTTTTCATGGCCCAGCAGAATGCCTATGCCGGCAGAATAGACGAAGCCAAAAAAATATCCACGGATATTGAAAAAAATTACAGCAGAAGTTCCGCTGTTCCTTTCGCAATAATGCTGGAAGGAGATCTTGATTTCGCCGGAGGAAAATATGAAGAGGCCGAGGCTTCTTACCGCAGGGCAATGAAGAAAGCTGAAAGCGGACTTATGCCTGTTCTGTACTTTAATATATGTAAAACCTATGAGGCACGACGTAACTGGGACGAGGCGGTAAAGAATTATGAGGCATTCCTCAAAAAGTACCCTTCTCATTACAGCGCCCCGGAGGTTTATATGAATATGGCTGCATGTATGTTCCGCGGTGGCAAAACCGAAGAGGCAAAAGCTGTTTTCGAGAAAGTCCTTGTTCTGTATCCGGATACTGTATGGGCTAATCAGGCCAAAACTGTTCTGAATCCCCAGCCAAAAGCCAAGGCTGCCCCTAACAGAAAAAACGCTAAAAAATAAAGAACAAAGTATGATAAAACAAAAGCCCGCTGTATACGGGCTTTTGTTTTTTATGACTGATATATTCCTGTAAACAAAATTCCCTGTAAATGAAAAAACTTATATTTTCTGCTATTGCAATATTAATTTGTCTGCCGGTTACTGTCAGTGCACAGTTTGAACTCCCTGAAAAAAGCAATATAAATGCTGCATATAGCGCAGATGACACTCTCCTGAATGTAAAATACCAGTCGTATGGCCTGAACGTGAAATTAGGCACGGTGTCCGGTCATGCTGTGTACCTTAAAGGACTGTTTGGGGAGTATCAGACTGCCGGAACTGAATATTTTCCAAAATATCTGTATGATTCGCGTATTTCCATTTCTGCCATGTCTGGTATGGAAACATTTGTGTTTTCTGCTGATTCCAGATCTGACAAAATATACCGTACAAGCAGGGAAACAGATTTTGGTTTCAATTATTTCCGCACCATAGAATCATGGAGTACTCCGCAAAGCACATGGATGTTTGCGCTCAATTATTCAAGCCGCCGCAGCTTCTGGGAGGGAATACCAATACCTTTTATTGCATACAGGTATCTGTCTGAGAAATTTGTCTTTATAGCTCCTTTCTATGCCCAGTGGAATATGAGCCGTATATGGTCGCTTAATGCCAGGTGGTTCCCGGTTGACGGATATGCGGCGGGTATTAAATGGCAGCCGTCAGAGACATTTTCGCTGGAACTGCGCAATGGTCTGGAATCGGAACTTTTCCTTATTTCCGGTCGTGCTGACCCTGATGAATCTCTTTATATTCAGAAGTTTTATGTAGCCCTGAATCCGGTATGGAAAATTTCCAGCCGGGCTGAGCTTTCCGCCAGGGCGGGCTGGATAATACGCAGCAGATTCTATCACGGTGACAGTTACAGTGATGTCAATGATAGTGTGCGCACAGGTGACGGCCTGGCTGGCTATGCGTCGCTTAAACTGTTTTTCTGATATTCCTGAACTGAATCTGCATTTTGCCCCGGCTTTAATAATAATGATAAAATATATAGAGACTTCCGGAATTTTTTCCGGAAGGTCTTTTTATGCCGTATGATAACGCTTCGCAATATCTGTAAATCTTTTACCTCGCAGGTGCTTTTTGACAATGCCTCGCTGCAGCTGAATGAAGGAGACCGTTTTGTGCTTGTTGGCCCGAATGGTGCTGGCAAATCCACGCTTTTCAAAATGATGCTGGGCCAGGAGGAATGTGATGAAGGGGAAATAAGTTTCAGAAAAGGTGCTGTCACCGGCTATCTTCCGCAGGAAAATCCACCTGTTTCGGGAGAAAGTGTTATCAATACTGTTCTTGACGGGGCAGAGGATTATGATGGCAGACTTTCCGCGGAAGGAAAATCAATACTCATGGGGCTTGGGTTCAGAGTAAGGGATTTTGACAGACCTGTTAAAACCTTAAGTGGCGGCTGGGCCATGCGCGTGGCTCTGGCCAGACTCCTGCTGAAAAAACCTGACCTGCTCCTGTTAGACGAGCCTACGAATCACCTTGACCTGGAATCCCTTAAATGGCTTGAAGATTATCTTCAGAACTTTCCAGGAGCTGTTTTTTCTATTTCACATGACAGGGACTTTATAAATAAAACAAGCAGGGCCATAGTTGCTCTTCAGGAGCACAAACTAAAAATCTATTATGGTGATTACGAACACTATCTTCAGCAGAAGGCTGATGAGAAAGCCAGGCTTTTAAGCGCGTGGAAGCAGCAGCAGGATGAAATAGCCCATATGGAGGATTTTATTGCACGCAACCGTGTGCGTGCTACTACTGCGAGCCGTGTGCAGAGCATGATAAAGAGGCTGGAAAAGATAGAACGCATAGAACTGCCGCCGGAAACAAAAACGGTTAAAATACATTTTCCACAGCCGTTGCGCACTGCAACAAAAGTTCTTGAACTGAAAGGTGTTTCAAAGATTTATCCTGTTGAGGGACAGGAACCGGTAAAAGTATACGAAAATTTTGATTTTTCTCTTGAACGCGGACAGAAGATGGTTTTTGTAGGACATAATGGTGCTGGAAAATCCACTCTGCTCAAAATGCTTGCCGGGGTTATTCCGCCGGATTCCGGAGAATATAAATTAGGACTTAATGTCAAAGTCGGCTATTTTTCCCAGCATCACACAGGCATTCTTGATCCACGCAAAACAGTTCTGCAGGAAGCTATGGATAATGACAGAATGCTTCCGGAACTGCTTGTACGTACTGTTCTTGGAACATTCCTGTTTCCCGGAGATGATGTATACAAATATACGGAAGTGCTTTCCGGAGGGGAAAAAAGCCGTCTCATGCTTGTGAAGCTGCTGCTTGATCCGCCTAATGTGCTGCTGATGGACGAGCCTACCACGCATCTGGATATGGCCAGCGTGGATGCGCTTATAAGCGCGCTAAAGGAATTCGAGGGTACACTCTGTTTTATAAGCCATGATGTATATTTCATCAATGCGCTTGCCGATTCTGTTGTTCACATAGAGCAGGGGAAAACAACAGTATATCCGGGCAATTACGATTATTTTCTTTACCGGCGCCGTCAGCTGGATAAGGAGGAGGCTGAAACTGAAAAAATCAATACTTCTGACGTTCAGCGTAAAAAAACGGCCTCCGGTCTGGCGGGGTGGGAAGAAAAAAAACAACGTGAAGCCGAGTCCAGAAAGAAGGCCCGCCGCCGTGAAACACTAAAAAAGGAAATAGCGTATTCTAAAAAAACAGTAGAGAGTATAGCAGAGAAAATAGCCTCACCGGAAATATATTCAGATTATGTAAAGGTAAGGGAGCTTGGTGATAAACTGGCTGCACTGGAGAAAAAAATATCTGAATTTACAGACGAACTTGAAACACTTGAACTTGAAGCAATGGAAGAGCAGGAAAACTGATTTATGGAAAATACTATAAAACACAGAAACGATTTAAGAAATATTGCCATTATCGCGCATGTCGACCATGGCAAGACTACACTTGTTGACGCAATGCTCAAGCAGACTGGAACCTTCAAGGATAAGACCGGGGAGGAAACCACCTGCATAATGGATTCCAATGACCAGGAGCGCGAGCGCGGTATTACCATTCTTTCAAAGAATACATCCGTAAAATATGGTGATACAACCATACATATAGTAGATACACCCGGACATGCTGATTTCGGCAGTGAGGTGGAACGTGTGCTCCGCATGGTCGATGGTGTGCTTCTGCTTGTTGACGCGCTTGACGGTCCAATGCCACAGACACGCTTTGTGCTGAAAAAATCGCTTGCGCTTGGTCTGCGACCGATAGTGGTTATAAACAAGATAGACCGTCCTAACTGTAATCCCAGTGCCTCACTGGATAAGGTTTTCTCGCTTTTCATGGAACTTGAAGCCACTGACGAACAGCTTGATTTCCCTGTTGTATACGCAGTGGGCCGTGACGGATGGGCTACTTATGATCCGGAAGTAAAAACAGATAATCTTAATGTTCTGTTTGATACCATAATAAAATATGTTCCTGGTCCGGATGATGATGAGGAAGGCCCTCTTCGTATGCTTATTACAATGCTGGATTACAGCTCTTATACAGGCCGCATAGGCATAGGCCGTATATCACAGGGGCGTATAAAAGAGGGACAGCCGGTTATGGTTGGCTCCGGAAAAAAGCAGCAGACCCAGCGCAGGGTTTTGCAGCTTATGGGCTTTAAAGGGCTTCAGCGTGTCAATATAAAGGAGGCACGTGCTGGTGATATTGTCGCTATAGCAGGTCTTGAAGGTGTTGATGTTGGAGATACTGTTTCATGCATTGAGGATCCTGGAACACTGCCAACTCTTGAGATAGAACCACCTACCCTGTCCATGGAATTTTATGCCAATGACGGACCTTTCGCAGGACGCGATGGCAAATTTGTTACCATAACGCAGATTAAGGAACGCCTTATGCGTGAGCAGGAAACCAATGTCGGTCTCAAGGTTGAGGAAATTAATACCGGTGTTGCCGGATACAAGGTTTCAGGCCGCGGTGAACTTCATCTTTCCGTGCTGATAGAGAGTATGCGTCGTGAGGGATATGAACTGTGTGTTTCAAAGATGGTCGTGCTTACAAAGGAAGAAAACGGCGTAAAAATGGAGCCTGTGGAATATCTTGTAATGGATGCTCCTGCGGAATACCAGGGAAATATCATGACAGCCATGGGCGAACGCGGTGCGCAGATGAAGAATATGGTTATCGGTGAAGACGGCCGTGTCCGCTTTGAGTATGTAATATCCTCCCGTGCGCTTATAGGTCTTAAATCCAGATTCCTCAGTTTCACACGTGGCTCCGGTCTTATGCATCATAGTTTTTATGGCTATATGAAGGAAGGGTCTTTTACTCCTGTAAAACGTAACGGTGTTTTTGTCGCAAAGGAAACAGGGCAGACAGCCAGCTATGCGCTTAATACTCTTCAGCTGCATGGTACTATGTTTGTAGGTCCTGGTGAAGAAGTTTACGCCGGTCAGATAGTCGGTGAAAACTGCCGTGGCAATGATCTTGTTACAAATCCATGCAAGGAGAAGCATCAGACCAATATGCGCTCTTCTACAGCGGATATGTCTGTTATACTCACACCGCCTGTAAGAATGACACTTGAACAGTCCATAGAATATATTAACGAAGATGAATTTGTGGAAGTTACTCCGCATAGTATAAGAATGAGAAAGAAAATACTGGATCATGGCAAACGTCGCCGTAGTGAGCGGCCAGTTGCCGAGGAGGAGGAATAATAATGAAAACAAATATTTACATAACGTTACAGTTCTCAGCACTTATTGTCTCAGTGCTGCTGGCTTCTGCCTGCTCCGGCGGACGACGCACCGCAACCTCACTTCAATATATTACCGAGGCGGATGTGCTTTCCGTAAAACTGCCGGAAGTACCACAGGCCGGTTCTGCGCTGTTTGAATCGGATTTCAAGACACTGCATGAATGGCAGGGAACACGTACAGATGATGAATGTAATCTTGCGCAGAAAGATATTAATTATGATTTCCGCAATATATTCCCAAAACTGAAATCCTTCTACGATAATCTGCCGGAAGTAAACAGGCAGTTCCTGGATTCTGTAGGTGCGGAAACATGGCTTTCCATAAAAATAGCACAGGAAAAATACAACCGCCGTCGCCCGTATATGACGGATCCCACGCTTTTGCCATGCATAGACAAACCGTCCAAGAAAAGTATGTCGTATCCCAGCGGACATGCTACATTGGCCCGCGTGTACGCTCTGCTTCTTACGGAACTTATGCCTGGACGCCGCTCGGAATTTCTTACACGCGCGGACAACTATGGCAGAAACCGTATTGTAGGAGGTATACACCATCCCACTGATATTGAGGCTGGCCGTCGTTTTGCCAATGCGCTTTTCGCGAGATATATGCAGAACAAACTGTTCCGCGCCAATCTTAATAATCTCCGTCAGTATCTTCCCAAGAACAGAATCTGATATTTTTCAGCATTTTACGGGCCCGGAACCAGACAGTCCGGGTCCTTTTATTTTTAGCAGTCGCATGTAGGGGTTGACAATTAAGCTGACATAGAGTATAATATTTTTAGCAGTTAAAAGTAATGAGTGCCAGTTTTGAAGACCCGGAAAAGTTCCGGATCCTGCATGAACATCGGATTATGAGAGTTCTTAAACCTGAAGACGCCAGAAACAGAAAAGAGAAAATCCTTAACTGGGTGGTCTTCAACTATGTGAATACGGGCCGCCCCGTCAGTTCGGATCTTATAACAAAGGAAGGCGGTTTCAATGTCTCAAGCGCTACAATAAGAAATGTACTTAAGGAACTGGAAGAAGATGGTTTTCTCTTTCAGCCCCATACTTCCGGAGGCCGTATTCCCACAGACAAAGGTTACAGGGCTTACGTTGATAATATATCAAGACTGCAGAAGACAGCTGTACATGAAAAGGAACTGCTTGAGCAGGAGTATGAACGCCGCATAGAACAGCTGGATGGTTTTTTGAAACATACCTCAAAAATACTTTCGGAAATGTCACAGTGCGCAGGTTTTGTCATGAGCGCCGATACTGAAAATGACAGTCTGAAGCGTATTGAGATAATAAGCCTTGCTTCCAACAGTGTCCTGACGGTTATAGTTACTCATTCCGGAATGATAAAAAATACTGCGTTTGTTCTTCCTGGTACTGTTGAAAAAACAGAAATACAGACTCTCGCATCAAAACTTAACCGTCGTATGCGTGATTTTACGATACCGGAATGTGCTGATATTATAAGAAAGGAATTTATTCCCGCTGCTGGCAGACGTGCAGTGGCGGAACTTCTCAGGAAACTTGCAGATTATTTTGAAAGTGCGGTCAGAACGGAAGATGCGCTTTATATGGACGGACTCAGCCGGATATATTCAAATTTTGAAGATGTAAGTCCGGATGACATGAGGGATCTGGCACGTCTTCTTGAGGAAAAAGAGAGATTTTCAGGTATGCTGCGACGCCGTCTGCGCGAGAGCAGCAGCCGTCCGGCAATAGCCTCGGACAGAACCGGGCATGCCGTTGATGTTACAATAGGTTCTGAAAACAAAATAAAGGAATTCAGGAACTTCAGCCTTGTTTCAAGCTACTACAGAATAAATGATAAAACTGTTGGAATGATAGGTATTCTTGGGTACAAGAGAATGGCCTATCCGCGCATGATCTCCCTCGTTGATACGGTAAGCCGGATGATGGAGAGTATGCTTGAGGAATGGGACAGCGTTGAGTTTGAAGATTAACATGAACAGCGAAGAGGAAAACAATATAGAAGAGGACCTGCAGGAGCAGAACGGTGCCGGCATGACAGCAGAGGAGGGCATGGAAGAGGAATTGTCCGATGACTATCCCACAGATGAAGAAAATGCCGGCGAAGAGAATTATGAAGCCGTGCACGGGGGAAAAAAAGGTTTCTTCAGAAAATTTTTTAACAGCAAGGCTGAAAAGGAACTTCGTGCCGAGCTGGATAAACAGACAAAACTGGCAAAAGAATATTACAGCCAGCTGCTTGCGAGCAAGGCTGAATTCGAGAATTACCGCAAGCGCGTGGAACGTGAACGCCCTGGACTTATACAATACGGAAAAGCAGAGCTTCTTGCAAAATTCCTGCCCATGTATGATCTTATGATGTCTGCCGGGAAACATCTTGAATCCGTGAAAAGCCCGGAAATGACAAATATAGCCACAGGACTAAAGATGGTGTTCAAGGAAATAGGCAGAATATTTGATTCAGAAGGTATGAGACCTATGGACCCTGTTGGTAAACCTTATGATCCTATGGCCACCGAGATAATAGGAATAATAGATGGTGATGAAAGCAATGATGGCCTTGTTGTTGAGGAACTACAGAAAGGATTTTATCTGGGAGACAAGATCCTGCGCACGGCAAAAGTGAAGATAGCCCGCAGAAAAGCGGAGCCTGCAAAGCCGGCAGATAATTCCTCCGTGGAACAGAGTCAGGAACCTACGGATAAAGAATTTGAAGGGACCGGTGGGGAAAATACCGGAAACTGATTTTAATAAAAGCAGAAAATACTGATTTAGTACAAAATTAAGGAGAAATAAAAATGGCAAAGATTATTGGAATAGACCTTGGTACTTCTAACACCGCAGCTGCGGTAATGGAAGGCGGAAAAGTCACAATTATTCCGTCGGCTGAAGGAACCAGCCTCGGGGGAAAGGCCTTCCCGTCTTATGTGGCGTTTGCCAAAGACGGCCAGATGCTCGTTGGTGAACCGGCGCGCCGCCAGGCAGTCGCCAATCCGGACGGCACCATTTCGGCGTTCAAGCGCAAAATGGGAACAGATCACAAATATACAATAGCGGGCAAAGAGTTTGCCCCACAGCAGCTTTCAGCTTTCCTGCTTCAGAAAGTAAAACGCGACGCAGAAGCTTTCCTCGGAGAAAAAGTAGAGAAAGCCGTAATTACCGTGCCGGCGTACTTCAATGATAATCAGCGTCAGGCCACCAAAGATGCCGGAACAATAGCCGGACTTGAAGTAGTGCGTCTGGTAAATGAGCCTACAGCTGCGGCGCTTGCCTACGGTATTGACAAGGAAGGCAAAGACCAGAAGATTATGGTTTTTGACCTCGGCGGCGGTACGCTTGATGTTACTATCATGGAAATGAGCAAGGAAGGTACATTCGATGTAATATCAACCTCCGGAGATACACAGTTGGGCGGTACCGATATGGACCGCGCAATAGTGAATTATATCTCCGATGAGTTCCGTAAGGAAAATGGCATTGATCTGCTCAAGGATGCTACTGCGTCCCAGCGTATACGTGAAGCCGCTGAAAAAGCCAAGATAGAGCTTTCCACTACCATGGAAACGGAAATAAACCTGCCGTTTATAACTGCGGATGCCACTGGTCCTAAACATCTGGCCATAAAACTTTCCCGTGCGCGTCTTGAAGCACTTGTGGAATCAATTGTTGCAAAATGCCAGAAATCCATTGATACCGCCCTGCAGGATGCAAATCTCCGCAGTTCAGACATCAATCGTGTGATTCTCGTTGGTGGACCTACACGTATGCCCTGTGTTCAGAAATTTGTTGAGGAATATATCGGCAAGAAAATAGAGCGTGGAGTAGATCCTATGGAATGCGTTGCCTCCGGCGCCGCTGTCCAGGCTGCTGTTCTTACCGGAGAGGTCAAGGATGTGCTTCTTCTGGATGTTACACCACTCTCACTCGGAATTGAGACACTCGGCGGAGTAATGACACGTATCATCGACAAGAATACAACAATCCCTACAAAGCAGACACAGGTATTCTCTACCGCGGCTGACAATCAGCCGGCTGTTACAATTCATGTACTTCAGGGAGAGCGCGCTCAGGCTTCTGATAATGTATCCCTCGGCAAATTCGACCTTGACGGAATTCCGCCGGCACCCCGTGGCGTACCTCAGATTGAAGTCACATTCGATATTGATGCCAACGGCATAATCAGTGTTTCCGCAAAAGACCTTGGAACCAAGAAAGAGCAGCATATAACCATAAGCGCTCCCAATAAACTGTCCAAGGAAGAAATAGACAAGTATATGAAGCAGGCAGAGGAATTCGCTGAAGCGGACAAGAAATACAAAGAAAAAGTGGAAGCGAAGAATGAAGCTGATACTGTCCTTTACACTACGGAAAAGGCCCTGCGTGAGTACGGTGACAAGATCAGCCAGGATGACCGCCTTGCTGTTGACCGCGGAATCAATGAGCTGAAGGAAGCGCTTAAGGGTGATGATGTAGAGAAGATAAAACATGCCAAGGATGAACTTCTCCGCAATTCCCAGAAGCTTGGTGAGGCTGTATATAAAGCTGAACAGGAAAAGAAAAATGCCGGCGCCTCCGGTGCGGCTGGAACTCAGTCCGGAGAAGGGCAGAAGAAAGATGATGTAGTAGATGCTGAAGTTGTTGATGACGATAAGAAATAACATCATCTGAATAATGCGGGGTTTCCCTGTTTTCCTAGGGAAGCCCCGCTGTTATGTGTTTTGAATTTTGCTTTAATTATGTATTTTCCCCAGTTTTCCCTGGGGACAGGGACAGAGATTTTATATGGCTGATTACTACAGACTTTTAGATGTTCCGAAGAACGCTTCGCATGATGAAATAAAATCGGCATACCGGAAACTGGCGATGAAATATCACCCTGACCGTAACCCCGGCAACAAGGAAGCCGAGGAGAAATTCAAGGAGATAAATGAGGCCTACGAAGTACTTTCTGATGATAAGAAAAGACAGATTTATGATCAGTACGGCGAAGAAGGACTAAAAGGTGGTGCCGGTGCAGGCGGGCCTTTTGGCGGATTTGGTGGTGGATTCGGTGGAGCCGGAATGGGAGATATTTTCGGAGATCTCTTTGAGAATGTCTTTGCCCAGGGAGGCGGGCGCAGCAGGCAGCAGCGTTCACATCGTGGTTCCGATCTGAAATATGAGACGGAAATATCGCTCGAAGATGCCTATAAGGGCATAAAGGTTCCGCTTGATGTGGAACGTACGGAAGAGTGTCCTGACTGCGGTGGCAGCGGAGCAAAGAATAAGGATTCAGTAAAAACCTGTCCGCAGTGCCACGGTTCCGGACAGGTACAATATTCACAGGGATTTTTCTCTTTCAGCCAGCCCTGCCCCGAATGCGGTGGTACTGGTGAGAAAATAACCGATCCCTGTGAAAAATGTGGCGGACAGGGACGTATACGCCGGAAAGTGTCCATTACTGTAAAGATCCCCGCCGGAATTGAAGACGGAGGTGTAATGCGCGTTACGGCTGGCGGTGATGCAGGTACGCGTGGCGGTGCTCCCGGTGACCTCTACATACAGATAAATATACGCCCTCATTCCCATTTCATACGTGAGAAAAGAGATCTTATTTACGAGTGTCCCGTGCCGGTATGGCAGGCCGCGCTTGGAGGAGAGGCTGATGTTCCGCTTATCGAGGGCGGCAAAACCACCATACGTATTCCGGCCGGTACCCAGTTTGGAAAGATGTTCCGTGTAAAAGGAAAGGGAATGCCCGGAACCGGAGGACGGCCCCGTGGCGATCTGCTTGTAAAGATAAAAGTTGAGATCCCGGTAGAACTTTCCGCGAGACAGAAGGAGCTTTTCCAGGGCCTGGCTGACATAGCGGAAGAGAAAGCAACTGAGAAGGAAAATCCGTCAGAAAAAAATACTACAGGCAATGTTTCCGGGGACAGCAGAAAGGAAACCGGTTTTTTTGATGAGCTGAAAGATGACATAAAGGGTATACTTAAAGGCAAAAAGAAGAAATAATGTCACAGTTTTACGTGAATCCGGAGAATATTGACGGTCCGGTCTTCCGTCTTGATGGCACTGAAGCAGCTCATCTGCTTCATGTATTGCGCGCAAGAAGGGGAGACCGGATAAAACTTTTTGACGGAAGAGGCAATGCCTGGTATGCTGAAATAGAAAAGGCCGGGAACAATATTATAGAGGGACATATTTCGGGGGTAATAAAGAAAGTTCCGCGGGTTGTGAATCTTAAGCTGTGTTTTGCGCTTCCGGCCAGAAAAGCGTTTGATGATATCCTGGAACGCTGCACAGTCGCTGAGGTTTCTGTCTTTCAGCCCGTTGTAACAGAGCGTGTCCAGGAATCACGCCGGGACTGGAATAAAAGGATTCCACGTATGCGGCAGATTGTCATGTCTGCATGTAAACAATGCGGACGGGCTGATTTTCCGGAAATACTTCCCCCGGTCCGGTTTGATGAGTGTATTGATGGTATTAAAGAAAATGAGGCTGCCTTTATCGCATCTTTTGGTGGTATTCATACAGGGCAGCTGCCAGAAAAAATAAATGGAAGGACAGAACTACTGCTTTTTACTGGTCCAGAGGGCGGTTTTACAGAAGAGGAGATAAGAAAAGCTGTACTTGCTGGTGCTGTTCCTCTTGATCTGGGCCGGAATGTACTGCGCGCAGAAGATGCCTGTTTTTATGCCTCCATGGTATTAACCGGATATAAAGACTGCCGGTTATGAAAAAACGTGGACGGGATAATAAAATCCGGAAACTAAACGGACGGTTTTTATGAAAATTTACTTCAAGACTTTCGGTTGCCGCGTAAATCAGATTGAAACTGAGAGCCTGCGTGAAAAAATGCTTGCTGTGCCTGGTAATTCAGAAGCTGACAGCCCCATAACCGCAGACTGCATAGTGCTTAACACCTGTTCCGTAACATCGCGTGCGGACAGGGATGCTCTTGTTTTTCTCCGGCGTACGGCAGAACAGAATCCGGAGTGCCGTATATTTGTTTCAGGCTGTCTTTCAGAACTTTCTCCACAGAAAGTAAAAAAAGCTGCACCATCTGCGGTTATTTTCAGTAATTCCGAAAAAGAGAAAATAGCTTCCGCTGCCTGTGGAATGCCTTTTCCCATGGATTTTTCAACGGTTACAGGTTTTTACGGACGTTCAAGGGCATTTGTCAAAATACAGGATGGCTGCAATCTGAAATGTTCTTACTGCCTGGTAAACATGGCTCGTAATGTACTGAGATCAAAGCCGCTTGAAACAGCAGTGAATGAGGTGAGGGGGCTTATAAACAGCGGTTTCGGAGAAATAGTGCTTTGTGGTACGCGTCTCGGATTTTATCACTGTCCTGATACAGGTGCTGACCTCAATGGCCTTATGCGCCGTATTTTTGCCCTGCCAGGCAGGTTCCGCATACGTTTTTCCTCAATGGAGATAACAGAACTGAAAGATTCTCTTATTAAAACACTGTCTGAAGCCGGGGACAGATTCTGCAATTATTTTCATCTGCCGTTGCAGTCAGGAAGCGATGCCGTGCTTAAGGCCATGAACAGACCCTATGATACAGCCCGTTATGCAGACATGGTGGAGAGACTGCGTGGCATATTTCCTGAGGCCGGTATTTATGCTGATATAATAGTTGGTTTTCCATCTGAAACCGATGCGGATTTTGAAAACTCCATGGAATTTGTGAAAATAAACCGTCTTTCCGGGCTGCATATATTCAGCTACTCTTCCAGACCCGGGACAAAAGCCGCACTTATGAAGCAGATTCCACATAATGTAATAAAAGAGCGTTCTGTAAAACTGCATAAAACAGATTTGGAACTGCGCAGCGGCTTTGCAGAATCCCAGAAAGGAAAAACTCTTCAGACTCTTGTACTGGGCAGCGCTGGAAGCAGTTCACAGGGGCTTACATCAAACTTCATAACGGTTGAACTTGATGGGGTGCTGGACAGAGGAATATTTGTCCCCACTGTTATTGAAAGTGTGGAAAACGGTACAGTAAAAGCCTCCATAAAAAAAGATTCCCATTAATATTATAATTGCTATAATATAAGAAAATATCTGACTACTGTTTTCGAATATATGCCGGAAGAGAAAGGAAAGAACACGGAAGAACTGCTTGAGAGCCTTAATGTGCTGCTTGAGAAAATGCCTGGCCTTGTCAAAAAGGCAGAGGATCTTCAGTTAAGCCGTCGTGAACTTGAGAAAGCAAAGGCTGAGACTATGCGCTCAGCCGGAAACAAGGTGCGGCAGACAGAACCTGCAGAAAAATCGGGTACCCCTGTTCCTCCGCCACCACCGGTGCAACGGCAGAATGCTGAAAGCCGGAAGGATCCGGTATATCGTCATTCTCCAGAAACAATACCTCCGGAAAACCGGCGCCGTGTCGTATTCCTTTATTCAGCTGAAAATTCAAAGCTGATGGAAAAATTACTTAAGGAGATTGATTCCGTGGCTCTCGCTTCGAAGGAACATCCTTTTTTCGTGAACCGCGCGGCTGTAAGAAAAACAGATGGTAACGGAGCTGTCCAGATAGCCGGAAAGGGACTTCCTTCGGATATATCCGGACTTGTATACCTGGGCAGGCTTTCGGAAGAGACAGAGCAGTCTCTTTCTGGTATATGCCGTTCAGGTGAGATTGCTTTTCTTCATCTTGACGAAATCACATATTCACGTGACTACATATTAGATTTTCTTATTGAAATAATTGCTATTGAGAAGGTTTTGCTATGATTAGAGAATGGAAACTCATTGCCACACCTAATGAGAAAAATGAAAAACGCCAGCAGCTTCTGCTGCAGTGCGATATGAGAGATGTGTTTCTGGTTGTAAAGGAACTTGGTAAAATATGCTCCCGCCCGGAAAAATCGAAAGGTGAATATAATTTCACCATATATCTTTCGGAAGTAAATGATGAAGTGGAATCAAAACTTAATGCGATAGCCAGGGATCAGGGAATAGAATCTCTTGAAAGTTCCAGCCGCAGGCAGCAGCCACAGCAGAAAGAGGAAGATTCCATGGAGGTTAATCCTTTCCTCACCCAGCCAGGGTTTCCGGAAATGCCTAATGTAAAACCTGTTCCTGTAATAGACAGCAATTCACTCTCCTCTGATATGGGAATGCAGCTGTTCCCATCTGCAATGAACGAATTTGGCAGTGTGAATTCCCTGCCGGGTGTGAGTCCGGAAAATGCCGCTTCAGCGGTGTTGCCCAGCGGAGGTATGGAATCTGTATTTGTGGATACAGGGGATGCTCCTGTAGTGCCTCCCGGAGTTGACCCGACATATGGTATGAGTACCGAGTCTCAGCCCATAGCCCCTATACCTGATTTTGAAAAAATGAAAGAGGAAACCATGCGGCGTCAGGCTGCAGTTCCTCCTGCCGCTTCACAGCCAGGGCAGCCTTCCTATTCTGTTCCGCCACAGAATCAGGCAGCATACGGACAGGTTCCGTCTTCTCCGTATGTACAGGCACCTTCTGATCCATATGTGCAGGCGCCTGCGGATCCATATGTTCAGGCTCCCGCTCCTGCGGCACCGGCTGCCCGGACGGCGCGTATTATTCCCTCGGTCAATCCGGCTTTAACCCAGCCGCCTCAGGTACCGCAGGTAAATCCTTCTGTGACAGCAGGAGCGCCAGCGGCGCCGGCTGCTACGCCTGTACCGGCTGTCAATGCGGCACCTGCAGCTCCGGCAGTACCTGAAAAACCCAGTGCTCCTGTAAAAAAAGAAAAGAAACCTCTTAATCCGTTTGGAGCAGCAAAGAAACGTGGCGGATTTGTTCCGGCGGCACATATACGCAAGAACAAGGACCTGGAAAAGAAAGAGGAAAAAGTTGAGGAGGTACAGACTGTAGAAGAGGCAAAGCCGGTTATAAAGGCCATAAACCTCAACACCCGCTGGAACATAGAAATGCCGCTTATTCCAATGGAAAACATGAACAATATGGTTTCTGGTTCGCACAACCGCTTTGCGCACGCGGCTGCAATGGCCGTGGTTGAAACACCTGGAACTATTTATAATCCTCTTGTGATATACGGCCCTGCAAGCACCGGCAAAACGCATTTTGTGAATCTTATTGTAGAAGGCATATCGAAATCTGTTGGTTATGAGAACATATTCGCAACCACTGGTATACGTTTTACAAAGGGAGTTGATCTTGCCATAAAATCAGGCAGCATTCAGCAGCTTGACGAGCTTATAAACAAATGCAAAGTCCTCATAATAGACGATATACATCTTATGATGCTTACAGCGGCAAACAAGCCATATATATCAAAATGGCTGAATGCTTATGTTAAAGAAAACAAGCAGATTGTCATAACAACTGCGTTGCCGGTTCATGCACTTGCATCTATTGAAGAGGCACTTGATTTTCAGCTTTCACAGGGCTGGTCCGTGGATCTCAAGCAGCCTTCTTCGCAGAATTACAAAAATATCCTTACCCAGCTTTTAGGAAGCATGAATGTTTCTCTTAATGAGGGAGAAATGGGGGATTTCTTTATAAATCCGAAGGTTCCTTTCACAGAGGTTAATTCGCTACTAAAGGATGTTCTTAAACTTGAAAAATTCATAGCCTCTGAAGAAGCCACGCAGACACAGGGCGAGCTTATGGAAATGCTGATAGGTCTTAAGGAAACTGCTCCTGAAATGCCTACGGAAGATGATCTTGAGAAGGCCTCACGCTGGAAGCCTTCCACACAGGATCTGTGGCTTAAATGGGGAATAATGTATCCCAAGGGGCATGAACGCAATGCCTATTATGCCATGTATTCTCTGTATCAGCAGGCGCAGCAGCTTGGACTTGAGATTGAATGGCAGCAGGTGTTTCTGAAGGACTATGACCCTGGCAATATAACCGGTTCTGCTTTTGGAATGGGTGATTTTGTCGTTACCCAGAATGTAAACGGTATTGTTGTGCTTGGCCCGCAGCCAGCAACCGATGCTTTTGACAAGGAGGCAGAATTCAAACGTTACACACTCAATATCCTGAACAATATGTCTCTTAAAGTAGGCTGGGTGCCGTACGAGAAAGTCAAGTCTCCGGCAGCCTGTACGAGGGCCATAATGGATCTTATGTGACAGTAACAGATAAAAGGCCCGGTTCAAAAGCGGGCCTTTTTTTAATCAGAGGATAAAATATGAAATATCTATTATCAAAAGCAGGATTCGCCTTTTTCCTGTGTGTGTTTTTGTTCGCGGCCTGTACTTCCACCGGCAGAAGAAATGCTCCGTCGCCTGACAATACTGAAGTTATTGTAGCGGAAGGCAGGGTTGAATATAATGAGAGAAATATAAATGAGACCCGGGAGAAAGCCGTATACGATGCAAAGCTTAAAGCTGTGCGGCGTGTGGCAGAAATGTTTGCCGATGCTTCATACAAGGCAGATGGAAAATATGAGATTTTTGAAAAAATAGTGACAGAGGATCCTGATTTCTTCGTTAAAAAATATAAAATCCAGAAAGAAGGCCAGGACAGGGATATGTATTTCTCAAATGCCTTCATATATGTTTATCCTTCAAAAATAGCCTCTGCTGTCAAGGCTGCCGGGCTTAACGCCCCTGTGACAGGACCGAAAGCCGCACTTTTTATCAATGAAACTCCTGCGGGAACCGGTTTTGAAAAGGCATTTGTAAAAGCTCTTTCCCGGGACTCGATAATGAATATAGAGGTTCTTCCACCGGAAAAAGCCGGAGATGGAAGCTATGATTCACTTACTTCTGCAGCAGCGGAAGCAGGAGCGGAAATGTTTATAAAAGCAAAGGCGAACGCTTATCTGTTCGGTGGGGCCACCGGAACTGATTTTCATCCTGCGGCTGCTGATGGTTCGGTAGAAGTTATTTCGGTTCCTTCCGGTAAAAGACTGAGTGATATTTCCCGACAGGGAAGCGGGAATGATACAACAAAAGAATCTGCTCTTTCGAAAGCCATGAGTTCACTTGCAGATGTACTTTCCAGGGATACAGCGTCAAGAGTCGACCCACAGCTTAAATCAGATCCTGTTGTCACTCTTGTTTTTACAAGACTTTCAGGTATGGAACAGGCTGAAACTGTCAAATCTGATCTGCTTAAGCTGAATTTCAAATATCTTGTTCTTGTGAATTATCAGAAAGGAACCGCTGTGTTCTCAGCTGTTACCAGAACCCAGGACTGCCAGGAGATAGCAAGCATGGTACTTCGTGGCGATTCACTCGGTTTCCAGTTGGGCGAAGTTACAGGCAAGGAAATTAATTTCATATCTGTTAATTAAAAACAAATAAGGCTTTACGCCTTCAAGGAGGGGGGATGCTTGCAAAGATTTCAACGCTGGCTTTAAGAGGGATAGAAGGCTGTTTCGTTTCCACTGAAGTCTTTATTTCCGCAGGACTGCCTTCTTACAGTGTGGTGGGCCTCCCTGACGCTTCAGTCAAGGAGGCCCGCGATCGTGTTATGGCCGCTATCCGCAGTTCCGGATTCAAGGTTCCACCTAAAAGGATAACTGTTAATCTTGCTCCGGCGGAAAAGAAAAAGACCGGAACGCATTTTGACCTTCCAATTGCATTGGGGCTGATAGCAGCGGCGGAAGATTCTGGTGCTGGCCTTTCTGAAAAACTCACAAACACTGTTTTTTTGGGAGAGCTGGCGCTTGATGGTTCAATAAGACCGGTCGCAGGAGTTCTTCCCATGCTTGTTTCTTTAAGAAACAGTGGATTCAGGGCTGTCGTTCCGGAACAGAATGCAGCAGAGGCAGCGCTTTCAGGTGTTCCATGCTTTATGGCTTCCTCTCTTGCACAGGTTGTTTCCTGGCTTAAAAATGAACAGCAGCTGGTGGAATGTGTGCGCAGTTCTTTTATTCCGGGCCATTCTTCTGATCTTGATTTTGCAGATGTAAAAGGGCAGAACTTTGCAAAAAGGGCTATGGAGATAGCCGCAGCCGGTTTTCATAATATACTGCTTGTAGGCCCACCAGGGGCGGGCAAAAGTATGCTTGCCAGGCGTTTCGGCGGGCTGCTGCCTCCTATGACAGAAGACGAGGCGCTTGAAACAACCAAAATTTATTCCGTGAGTGGTCTTGTCGGATCCGGCAGGCTTGTGTCGCAAAGGCCATTCCGTGAACCGCATCATACTATTTCAGATGCGGCTTTGATAGGTGGCGGCAGTAATCCCAGACCTGGCGAAGTGTCTCTTGCTCACAACGGAGTATTGTTTCTTGATGAATTTCCAGAATTTTCACGCGCTGCAATAGAATGTCTGCGTGAGCCTCTTGAATCCTGGAAAGTAACCGTATCACGTGTACGCGAAAGTGTTGTTTACCCTGCGAGATTTATTCTTGTCGCTGCAATGAACCCCTGCCCCTGTGGTTATCTGGGGCATCCGGTTAGGGAATGTTTATGTTCCCCGCTTCAGATAAGCCGCTACAGGGCAAGGGTTTCAGGTCCAATACTGGACAGAATAGACATTCACGTGAAGCTGGCTCCCATGCGTTATGAAGACTGGGAGGCCGCACCGTGCGGTGAGAAAACAGAAAATATCGCTGCACGTGTACTTAAGGCAATAGAAATACAGCGCAGACGGTATGGGGCTTCAGGTGCTGCGGCTTCAAACGCTTTTATGACGGCGCATGATATGAGGCTTTACTGCTCTCTTCCTTCCGGCGCGTCCAACGTACTTGAGACGGCCATGAACAGGCTTGGTTTTTCTGCAAGATCGCTTGATAAAATACTCAGGGTGGCAAGAACCATAGCAGATCTTGAAGGTTCAGCAGAAATAAAAAAACAGCATATAATGGAAGCTGTTCAGTACCGTATAATGGACAAAAACGATTATGGGGGAATATGATGGCCGGAACCGGAGAAATACAGGCACTTCTGAAACTTAACGCAGCGCTTCCGTTCGGTGCTGACAGGGCGCATATGCTGGTCAGAAAGTGCGGTAGTGCTGGGAAAGTACTGGAATTGTCTGCTGCAGATCTTTTCACAGAGTTCGGATTTACACTCGATGCGGCTGAAAAAACAGTGCGGCTTATGCGTGAATTCGATGCGGATGCTGAAATGGGTCTTGCCGTAAAAAACGGAATAAGAATTATTGCTTCCGGAGATCCTGATTATCCAAGGCAGCTCGCTGCCATATACGATCCGCCACTGGTGCTGTATGTAAAAGGCTGTTCAGCGGATTTTTCAATGCCGGCAGTGAGTATTGTTGGAACAAGACATCCATCTCCTTACGGACTGCGGATGACTGCAGAAATAGCGTCTGGTCTGGCTGAAAAAGGCATAGCTGTGGCGAGTGGACTGGCAAGAGGCATAGATTCAGCGGCACATAAAGCGGTGACTGAAGCCGGTGGGGTAACCTGGGCCGCGCTCGGTACCGGACTTATGAAAATTTATCCTCCGGAAAACCGTAGTCTTTCTGAGAAAATAATTGAATGCGGAGGTGCTCTCGTATCGGAATATCCGCTTATGCAGACAGCCAGACCAGCCAGTTTCCCGCGCCGTAACCGCATAATATCAGGCCTCTCATACGGGGTACTGGTAATAGAAGGAACTTTTAAATCCGGGTCTCTTATAACCGCCAGGTGTGCCCTGGAACAGGGAAGAGAAGTCATGGCACTTCCCGGCCTGGCGGATAATGAAAAAGCACAGGGACCGAATTATCTTATAAAAAACGGGGCCTGTCTGGTAGAAAATACCGAAGATATAATGACATGTCTTCCTGCGGAAGCAGTAAAGAAAAAAATCAGTGAGAACAGCAGAAGGACCGCAAAAAAAAGGGCTGCCTTGTCGCTTTCACCGGAAGCCAATGATATATATGACGCCATACAGAAGGAAGAAAACGGCCTTACACCTGATGAA
The DNA here is from genome assembly GCA_902783485.1 of uncultured Elusimicrobium sp. Taxonomy (GTDB): domain Bacteria; phylum Elusimicrobiota; class Elusimicrobia; order Elusimicrobiales; family UBA9959; genus CACZRG01. The sequence continues at coordinate 15,051 of CACZRG010000056.1, read as the reverse complement.
CTTGCCCTGCGTACAGGACAGAGTGTTCCTGCTGTCTCGGCCGCGCTTTTTGAACTTGAGGTTGAAGGCTTTGTCTGTCAGATAGCGGGAAGATATGTAATAAAGCAGAGAATATAAAAGCAGCAGGAGTGTGGTATATGCTATGTCATGTCTGTTATTTTTTGTAAAATTTGCTCAATAAGGAAAAAAATAATATTATATTAACAGACGTCTTTGCGGACGTCTGCTTTTTTTTACGGATTTTATAATTATGGCAGAACAATCTAAAACAGGAAAGACAGTAAGAACAGCACCGGATAAATCTTCCGTGGCGGAGAAAAATACATTACAGGAAACAAAAGCGAAAAAGACATCGGCGGGTAAAAACAGTTCCGGCCGTAGTCTGGTTATTGTAGAATCACCGACAAAACAGAAAACCATAAGCCGTTTCCTTGACGGAAAATATGTGGTACGCAGTTCATTCGGACATGTAAGGGACCTGCCTGCAAATGAGATAGGCGTAGACGAAGACGGCAGTTTCGCCGCCAGATATGTTGTTGTGGACCGGGCCAAAAAGATTTTAAGCGAACTTACGACTATAGCGAAACGTGCTGATATGGTTTATCTTGCAACCGACCCTGACCGTGAGGGGGAGGCGATAAGCTGGCATCTTATGGAAATGCTGAAATCCACAGGTGTACCTTTCAAGCGTATAAGTTTTCATGAAATTACACGCAGTGCCATAGAAGAATCCCTTAAATCACCGCGTGATCTTGATATGAACCTTGTGAACGCACAGCAGGCGCGCCGCATTATTGACCGTCTTGTGGGATATAAATTATCCCCTCTGCTCTGGAGCAAGATAAAAAGCGGCCTTTCCGCCGGACGTGTGCAGTCTGTAGCTGTACGTCTTGTTTCTGAGCGTGCCAGGGAAATTGCTGCGTTCAATGAAGAGGAGTATTATACTTTTTATGTAATGCTGGCCAAAGGCCAGACCAAAGCTTTCCCTGCCAAACTTGTAAAATGGAATGGCAGGACAGTGGAACAGAGTGTTCTTCTTCACCTTTTCGCGGAAGATTACCGTTATAAGACATCTCCTTTCAAAAAGCTGGAGGATACTGCCGAGGCTGCCACACTGCTTAAACAGTCAGTAATAACTGTCACAAAAGTTGATTCCAAAACAGTAAAGCAGAAGCCCAAACCACCTTTCATAACCAGTACTCTTCAGCAGGATGCATATAATAAACTGGGTTTTTCTTCCGACAGAACAATGCGCATAGCACAGGCGCTTTATGAAGGCGTGGAACTGAAGAACAGGGAGCGTTCAGGTCTTATAACATATATGCGTACGGACTCCTTTAATGTTTCCGCCGAAATGCAGAAGGAAACAGCTAAGTTTATAGCTTCCACATATGGCAGGGAATACTGCCCGGCCAGGCCGCCGCTTTATCTTAAAAAAGTAAAAGGTGCGCAGGAGGCACATGAATCAATACATCCAACTTCTGTTTACCGTCGTCCGGAGGAAATAGCAGAATATCTCACTGCAGAACAGCTTAAACTTTACACTCTTATATGGAATCGTTTTGTGGCAAGTCAGATGAACGCGGCTGAATTTGATTCGCTTACTGCGGAATTTTCTGATGAAAAAGCAAAAGCGGTTCTGCGCGCAGGTGGACGGGCACTTAAATTTGACGGCTATCTGAAAGTATATCGCGAGGAAAAAGAAGAGGAGTCAGATTCAGGAGATGAAAACTCCGCAATACTTCCCCCGCTTAAAGTTGGCGACGAGGTAACACTTAAGGATATTTCAGCAAGACCTCACAAAACAACGCCTCCTCCCAATTACAACGAGGCAAGTCTTATCAAAACACTTGAGAAACACGGCATAGGCAGACCTTCAACCTACGCTGCCATCATAAAGAATATTACCGACCGTGGCTATATAACCAAGGAAAAAGGCAAAATGCTCATAACCGGGCTGGGTACCCTTGTTACCGAGAAACTGAAGGAATTTTTCAAGGATATAATGGAAATATCCTATACAGCATCTATTGAGGATAAACTTGACGATATAGCTGACGGAGGTGTTGACTGGGTAAAGATGATGTCTGATTTCTACAGACCTTTTTCCGAAGAACTTAAGGCGGCAGATAAGAATATGGAAAGAACCAGGCCCGGAGTTCAGAAGACTGATGAAAAATGTCCGATATGCTTAAGTCCCATGTATCTGCGCGAAAGCCGTTATGGCAAATACCTTTCATGTTCGAGATTTCCAAAGTGCAAGGGTAAAATACCGCTTGACAGGGAAGGAAACAAACAGGAAGTTTTTAATCCTGTAAAAACAGACAGAATATGCGACAAATGCGGTAAAAATCATATGCTGCTGCGCAAGAGCACAAGGGGATATTTTCTTGCCTGCTCTGGTTTTCCAAAATGCAGAAATGCCCAATCAGTATCGCAGGAGGAAGTTGACCGCATTCTGGACCATAAAAAAGCCTGACAGCCTGGCATACAGTGAATTAAATGCGTGAGGAGATTGAACGTTTTCTGCTGAATCTTGAGGTTCAGCGTAATTATTCCGCGCATACAGTGAGAGCGTACAGGGGAGATCTTGAGGCTTTTGCTGCTTTCTATGAGGAGAAAAAACTTCCATTTCCAGAAGGCATGGACCGTTTCCTCGTGAGGGATTATCTTTCTTTCCTGAATGAACAGGGAGTAGCCAGAAACAGTCTTCTCAGAAAAATATCATCTGTACGTTCTTTTGCGGAATGGCTGCTTTCACACCGTATGATAAGCCAGGATCCGTTTGATCTGGTTATGCTGCCGAAAAAAGACAGGAAACTCCCAAGATTTCTTACAGAGGGTGAGGTAGGGAAACTTCAGGATGCGAATGCACCGGATCTTGTTGAGGAAAGGGATGAGGAATACAGGTTCCCCGAAAGAGATTTTGCCATATTCGAGCTGCTTTATTCCAGTGGACTGCGTCGTTCAGAAATTGCCGGTCTCAATATAGGTGATGTCGATTTTTATTCAGGCATGGTAAGGGTGTTCGGAAAGGGCAGAAAGGAAAGGCTTGTGCCTGCTGGTGACAGAGCCCTGCAATGTATTAAAGACTACCTTGCCACAAGGCCGCTTCCACATGGTGCCGGCGAGCCTCTTTTTCTAAACTGTCACAATACCCGTATGTCCGGCAATGGAATAGCTCTTGTGCTTCAGAAAATGGCGCGCAGGGCAAGATTTGTCCGCAGGGTTAATCCTCACTCTCTAAGACACTCATTTGCCACGCATCTGCTGGATAATGGATGTGATCTTAAATCCGTTCAGGAGATGCTTGGCCATAAGAATCTTCAGACTACAGAGATCTATACACATGTGTCGCTTGAAAAACTCAAGGAGGTTTATGAGCGCGCTCACCCCGGTGCTGCCGGAGATGAAGAAGATAAACCAGTGTGAGGCATATATTTCATGTTATGTTAAAGAATATTATTAATTGTATTATTTTTCTGCCATCAGTATTTATGTATAACATAGCCGGATTTTGAATCAATTCATTATGACTGATTATAAATATGAAAGAATGATCCTTGCCGGTCTGGCTAATGCTGCAGGACAATCTCCTGCTCTGACACAGGGGGCCGGTGGAAATGTATCAATAAAAACCAAAGACGGAAGAATGCTTATAAAATCAAGTGGCTGCCGTCTCAGGGATGTAACTCCTGAAAAAGGTATTTCACTGGTAAGGCTTGAGTCTTTAAGGGAAATTATTGATTTGCCGGAACCTGATGCGGCTTATATGTCTGAAGCAGTCATAAAATCCACACTGCCACTTAATGGTAAAAAGGAAAAACCTTCTGTGGAGACATGTTTTCATGCCATGCTTGGTTATGCTGTTGTTCATCAGCATTCGGTATATGCCAATTTTATCACCTGTTGTGAGGAAGGCAGGACATTGGCGGAAAAACTGTTCCCGGAGGCTGTTTTTGTCCCTTTTGCTGCTCCTGGACCAGAACTGTGCATGTCTATAAGAAAACACGCCGTAAAACCAATTCCGGACGCTGGAATACTGTTTTTTCAGAATCATGGCTTGGCAGTGTATGCCCGGACCACGGAAAAAGTTCTGGAAATGTCCCGTGCGGTAAATGAAAAAATAAAAGATTATTTCAGTCTTAGTGATTTCACACCGGATTATATTGTCGGAAAATATAAAACGGATAATGCTGTTCCTGCGGAAATGCTGTCGCGCGCCGGGCTGCCTGAAGGAAAAATCCTCACGCTTGACCAGCAGCTTTACTGTAATCCAGCAGTCATGTCTGGTACTGATGTTACGGAAGATCTGAAAGAAATAATCAGTGTTATTATATGGCTTCTTGAGGCGTACAGCGCGCGTGGACTCAGGCCTTCTTTCATACAGTAAATAAATGATAAAATTTAATTATGATTTTTAATGTTTCTGATTCTTCAGGGTGGATAGAAGTCGTTTGCGGAAGTATGTTTTCCGGTAAAACACAGGAGCTGATAAGACGGCTTAAGCTTGCTATTATAGCCCGTCAGAAAGTACAGGTTTTCAATTCTCACCTTGATACGCGGTACGCAAGTGAAAAAATAGTTTCGCATGATAAAAATGCGCTTGAGGCTCAGCCAGTAGAGAAAGCCGAGGATATTCTTCCGCTTGTAAACAGTGATACAAAAGTTGTAGGCATAGATGAGGCTCATTTCTTCGGCTCTGGAATAGTTGATGTGGCACAGAAACTGGCTGATTCCGGCAAGCGTGTTATAGTGGCAGGGCTGGATCAGGATTTCCGTGGTGAGCCATTTGATAATATGGCCCGGCTGATGGCGGTTGCCGAGTATGTAACAAAGAATCTCGCCATATGTATGGTATGTGGCAATCCTGCGCATTACAGCCAGAGGCTTACATCTTCCGGCAACAGAATAGAGGTCGGTGCCGGGGATAAATACGAGGCGCGCTGCCGTAAATGCTTTAAGCCTGAAAAATAATCCGTATAGATAGTCTGTCTGTAAAATATATAATGAAAAAAGCCGGTTTTAGCCGGCTTTTTTTTCATTTGTTTTATACGGTTACAACAGGCAGCTAATTGCTCCAGGAGGGGGTATATGAATTTCCCGGAACGTCAACAAGCAGATGCTGCGCGCTACCGTCAGCGTCCATTATGTAAATGCGCTGCTGTTTTTTTCGCGGATCCCGGCTGTCCCTGTCCGAAGTGAATGCTATGAAACGTCCGTCCGGAGACCATACAGGGTTTCTGTTGTGCCCCTGTTTTAAGGTCAGCCTTACTATTTTGCTGCCTCCGGCATCACTTACGAAAATATTAAATTTTTCCTTCGGGCCGTCCCTTCCTGCGAAAACTATTCTCTCGCCGTCAGGTGACCATACTGGAGAGTCGCACCAGTTCATTTTTGTAAGTTTTATGGTTTTCTTTGTTTCCGTATTGTAAATATGTATCTGCGGGTTTCCTGATTTGTCTGATGTGAATGCTACTTTTTTTCCGTCAGGGGACCAGCTTGGTGCTGCCACCAGTCCGTTATTCCCTGTCATAAGTTTTTCGGCACTGTTGTTTGTGAGATCCAGCGTATAGATTCCGGGATCATTCCTGTCCGGGGAGGATACCATTATAAGCTTGAGATCATCCGGAGATGTATTCCCAGGTACATTCAGTCCCTGTTTTGTATACACCTTGTTTATTTTACCCTGTCTGAAATTAATCTCATATATGTCCGGATTTCCGTATTTGTATGTTGTATAGTATATCCGCGAACCATCTCTTGACCATTTGGGAAGTATGTTTACATTCTGGTCGGAAGTTATTTTTTTCAGATTGCCTCCGTCATAATCCGCTACGAAAATCTCTTTTTTCCCGTTTACAGAATCATTTGAGAATGTTATTCTGGAATGGGCTATACCCTTGTTACCGGTTATCTTTTCAACAACAGCATCCGAGAACAGATGTGCGGAAGGCCGCAGGGCCTTCATACCTCCCTTATATTTCTTTTTAAGAAGTATCCGTCCTTTTCCGTCTTCGCCTTTCACATCGTACAGGGTTCCTGTAAATATCCAGCGTCCTTCGCTTTCGGGGGTGGAAAATTCACCTGTGATTATATATTGCGAGTCTGCGCGGCTGTAATCCGGCAGGCCGTCTTTATTGAATTTCACTGCGTTTTCAGGTGATTCCTTAATATCGAAATATCTTGAAAGGTAAAGATCCGATCGTACTATATTCTGAAAATCTTCCGCATTTACGGAACCATCAGCAGGTCCTTTAAAAGAGGCCAGCCTCGCTGAATAAACTTTTGATGTAACCTCTCCATGAACGCCTATGAACACTTCTGCGGAATAAGTGGCGGTATTAAATAAGGAAAACAGTACAAGTGATAATAAAATTCTTTTCATGTTTTTGCTATAAAAAAAGCCCCGGAGGGGCTTTTTTATTTGGAAGTTTTTTTTGCCCCGGAAGACTGTCCTGTTTTTGCTGCTTTTTTGGATGATGTTCTGGAGGCATCCTTTTTTTCAGGAGCGTATTTTGCAAGCTGTGCCTTGGCTGTCTCGGCCTCAGGCGAGGTGGGATAATCCCTTACAACAGATTTAAGATATTTTACGGCTTCGTCTGTTTTTGGCGCCGGCATTTTAAGCAGACACTGCGCATATTTGAGCCTTGCTGCGGCTATCCTGCCTGATTTTGGAAATTTTTCCAGCATACTTGCGTATGACCATGCAGCCTGTGCCCATTCTGTTTTTAAATACAGGGATTCTCCCAGAAAATAATAGGCGCCTTCAGTAAGTTCGCCTCCCGGATAATCAACAAGGTACTGCTTGAAACCAGTTATGGCTTCATCGAAATTATCTTTCTGGAATGCCGCGTATGCCTCGTTGTAAATTCTGGAAGGCAGCAGTGCGTTCTCTACGCTTTCCTGTTGTTTCTTTATCGTCTGGCCTATTGCGTTTACCCGTTTGTTCATTGCATTGTCCAGATTGTCAAGCTGTTCGGACAGTTTAGTCATCTGCGATGAAATATCCTTCATGCTTTCGGAGGAAGCATTAAGATCACGGGAGAGATCTTCCATCTTTACCGCAAGTTCGGCCTGATTTTTCTGCATCGAGGAAATAGTTTCGCTCAGATTGTCCATCTGGCTCTGAACCTGCAGAACATCCTGCTGTGTGGCTACGCAGCCGGACAGCAGGATAACAGACAGGGGCAGAAAAAGTTTCAGCAGACGCATCCTGAATATCCCTTTTTATTTTACTTTTGTCTCAGCGCGGCGGTTCTGTTTCCAGCATTCCTCCGTGTCATCAGTACATACCGGATTTTCCACGCCGTAAGATATTGTGCCGATCTTGTCTGGTTTTACACCGAGACGCAGGTAATAATCGCGCACGGAATTAGCACGTTTCTGTCCAAGGGAGAGATTGTATTCTGCTGTACCGCGGTTGTCACAGTAGCCTTCAACAACAATTGTCCATTCCTTATTGCTGTTGAGAATACCGGCATTATCTCTCATTATGGCGCGGGCTTCGTCTGTGAGAGCATATTTGTCATAGCCGAAAGGAATAGCCTTCAGCCGGCTTTCCGGGGCGAAGGATTTTGTGTCGCGTATGTCGGCTTCTGCGCCTTCCTCGAAATCTTCGTCTTCAACCTCTGCGGCGGAATCCTGCTCCGCAGCTGCTACTTCAGCCTGCGCTTTGGCTGCTGCGTCATCGTTTTTTGTGTTCTTTCCACTGCATGCTGTTATTGTCAGTGCCATTATAACCGCAGCTGTAAAAGACAGTAAATTCAGTTTTTTCATAAGGTCCTCCATATACATCTATATATAATTTATAAAATAATGAAAATTTTTACAAATCATTTAACTGTAATCCTGAGATATTTAGCATTTTGCTGCTTATCCGGGTTACGTATCATATCCGTAATAAGCTGTAGGAAAGCATTTTTTTATGATTCGTCGGGATCGAGAATTGTATGTTTTTATGCCCATGTCAAAAATCTGTTTCCTGTGTGTTAAGCTGTGGCGGAGATTTCAAATTAAAAAGCCCCGGTAAGGGGCTTTTTGATCTGGTTATTTCTGTCCGGGAGGAGCAGGTGGCTGCTGGTTCCCAGGGAATATGTCCGGCATTTTAAAATCACCACTGTCTGTGTTGAATTTTACGCCTTCAGTTCCGTCTGGTTTTCCATTGTCCGCACCGGGGAAAATATTTGGAATCTGTCCATCCGGAGCGTTTTCTGTTTTGCGGATTTCCTTTATTTTCTTTATCAGCATAAGAATCAGGACTATCTTGATAATAGTAAGGAAGAGACCGGCTGCGGCAGAGGCGAGACCATATGTGGGATTCCATTCATAAATCATATAGGATATACCCATAGGATAGAAACCTGTGACAAAAGCCGCACCGGCTATAAAAAACAGCACAGTGAGAGTCTGTTTGGATTTCTTTGGTACACAGCCTAAAATTATGTTCAGAAACAAAGCTACAATGGCGCAGCAGGCCGCTCTTGTGCCCCAGAGTACATCCAGATTTTTCAGCTGGAAGCCGTGTTCGCCTTTTTTGTTTGTGACTATTTTTATGGCGGAAGTGTCCACCAGCATTACGGTGTTCTGCTCTGTGCCACTTTCATTGGAAACAGCCTGTTCCTGTGCTTTACGGTTAGCTGAACTCTGGAAACCGGCTGGGGCAGCTGTCAGCGTTCCGGCAAGGAACATAATTACTCCTGCTGTGACGGCAGTAAGAAAAAGTCTATTTTTTTTCATTTGTTCCTCCGGGAAGTCCAGGCACTGCCGTGCCAGTCGGTTCCATCTTGTAGTATTTGTTTATGATTTTTGTCTGCGCAGTAGTGGAACTTCTCTCCTGTGGCTGTCCGGCAGGCTTCAGGAGCCTTGGTCTGTCCTGTTCCACTTTCATTTCTTTGATATATGACTGCAGAAGAGCCATATCATCCCGGTTCCATGACTGCCCGAGTGAAGTTATTATAAAACCTGCAGTCATAACGCCGAGAATAAACGCTATTTTGTAATAATCCTTTGGCCACTGTGTTTTTTGCATAAGCGCCTCTTAAATTAACTCTGTAAAAATCCGGTTTGCCAGATACATTCTGTCAGGTTTCAGTTTTATGCGGCAGCCTTGAATATCCAGGAATTCCCTGGCAGTTTCTGAACCGAACTCTTTTTTAAATTCTATAAATATATTTGAGGGAATTTCAATTCCCCCTGCGAGACGTAATCCTAAAATAAGTTTTTCCGCATCCTTTTCCCTGCCTTTTAAAGTCTCACGCGACGTACAGGAGGGAAATCTGCCATTCGAAAGTTCTTTCATCCATAAATCAAGCGAGGAAGTTGTTGTTCTTCTCTCTCCGTTTATATATGAAGCCGCAGCCGGGCCAAGCCCAAGGTATTCTTCCTGTAGCCAGTAATGCAGATTATGTCTGCTTTCATATCCTTTTTTTGCGAAACTGGAAATCTCATACCTTTCAAGTCCTGCTGCCGGAAGAATCCGGCATGCTTCATCATACATATCAGCCGCACCGTCAGGATTTTCTTCTGCTCCTGATTTGCCCAAAGGAGTGTCTTCATGTACTTCAAGAGGGTAAAGCGAAAGATGTTCAGGTTTGAAGTCTGACAGGAATTTTACTGATTCCCTGAAATCATCCAGTGTTTGTCCCGGCAGTCCGGTCATAAGATCTGCGTTCATATTTCGGAAACCTGCATTCCGGAATACACTCCATGCCTGGGCAAATTTTTCTGGCGATACAGTTCTGCCTATTTTTTTCAGCAGTTCCGGTCTGCTGCTCTGCAGACCTATGCTTATACGGTTTACACCGCTGCTGATAAGAATATCCGCTTTTTCCGCTGTCACGCTTTCCGGATTTGCTTCCATTGTAAATTCTTTTAACAGACTGTCACCGGTGAGTGTTTCTGTCACAGAGACAAGCTGTTTTAACTGGTGAGCGGAAAGCAGTGTCGGGGTGCCGCCACCTATATATACTGTATCGAATGTGCCATGCAGTTCCGCATAAAGTGCTGCCTCCACCCGGAGCGCTTCAAGATATGCGTCGATGTCTTTTACACGGTCCGCATATGAAGTAAAATCGCAGTAATCACATTTCCTGCTGCAGAACGGTACATGTATATAGAGCCCGCGCACGTTTTTTTACTTCAGACTGTTCTGCCTGTTTTTATCCATGAACAGGCTTATCAGGTCCATTGGTAACGGGAATATTGTTGTAGAATTCTTGTCTGTTGCTATTTCAGTAAGTGTCTGAAGATAGCGCAGCTGGAGCGTGGCGGGCTGGCGTCCTATTATGGCGGCAGCTTCGCTAAGTTTCTCGGCAGCCTGGAGTTCACCTTCGGCATGAATTATCTTTGCACGGCGTTCGCGTTCGGCCTCTGCCTGTTTTGCCATTGCACGCTGCATTTCCTGTGGTATATCCACATTCTTCACTTCTACACTGGAAACCTTTATGCCCCATGGTTCTGTGTGCTGGTCCAGAATTTCCTGAAGATTCTGGTTTATCTTGTCCCTGTTAGTAAGCAGATCGTCTAATTCCTGCTGTCCCAGAACACTCCGCAGTGTGGTCTGTGCAAGCTGGCTTGTGGCATACATGAAATCCTCAACATTTAGAATAGCGTGCTGTGGGTTTATAACACGGAAATATACAACAGCGTTCACTTTCACGGAAATATTGTCCCGGGTTATGATATCCTGGGGAGGAACATCAAGAACAACTACGCGTGTGCTGACACGGAACATCTGCTGTATTCCCGGAATAAGGAAAATAAGTCCAGGACCCTTTACACCTGTAAAACGCCCGAGTGTAAGCACAACGCCACGTTCATATTCCTTGAGAATATGTATGCATGAGAAGAGAATTACTGATAGAACAATAACTATGGGGGTGACTGTGGAAAACATTATGTTTCTCCTGTGATCTGCTGCTGCCACATTGTGGCTGGTTCTGTGTTAAAGTATATCAAAAAATAAGGACGGATTAATCATCTTCGCCCCTGATTCCGGCTCTAGTGAGAGCAAAATCATATTTTACCGGGTCAGCCGGATTGATTTTGCGGAATGCTGCTGTTATTTCAAGGGCTGTTTTCATGGAAGTATCTTTCCTTTTTGTCAGCCCGAGATTCAGTGCCACCTGCCTCATATGGGTGTCAAGCGGGATTATCAGCCGTGATGGTGAAATCTTTGCCCATATCCCGATGTCAACACTATCTTTGCGTACCATCCACCGCAGAAACAGATTTATACGCTTGAAGGAACTTTTCAGCGCCGGATCCGGTGTAAGGGATGGGGCGCGCCCCAGAACATTAAAGGCATTAATAAAATTATAAAGACCCTGTTCTACTGTTTCATTTTCCGGTATGTCTCCTTTGACAAAAAGGTTCTGAAGGCTGCCGTACTTTTTTCTTGCCTCTCTTATGTTCAGCATAAATACAGCAAGTTCGGAACCAGTTGTAAAACGGTGTTTGAAGTTCCTGCATGCTTCCTTAAGACCTGTTTCGGTAAAGCGGTCAAGCTGTTCAGCCGGGCTTTGTTTTATTAATGAGACAGCTTTTTCCGTACTTTTAAGTATCTGCTTCACATTGCCATATGCCAGACAGGCGGCTATCAGGGCAACAGTTTCCTGATCCTCCGGTTTCTTATATCTGTGCAGGAATTCAAGAGGGTCAGGGTGTATATATCCTGGCCTGTTCCATTTTTTATATATATTTTCAAAAAACTCCAGACCATGTGCTGTTTCATTTGCCATAAATCAATTATAAGAAATTTTGTATAGTTTATATATGTTCAGAAAAATTCTCGCTTGTCTGCTTGTTATAACGGTATTATCCGGATGCAGTGGACAGAATCCGCTCGCAGTTTTTTTCAAGAAGAAAAAAGAGCGGGTCCGCATAGGGCTTTCCATACCTACAACGAGAGAAGCGCGGTGGCAGAGGGATCTGCAGTATCTTAAGGAGGCTGCATCAACTGCGGACGCGGAACTCTATACTGAAATTTCAGAGAATAATTCAGCTGTACAGGAAAATCAGTGCGACGCACTTCTGAAAAAAAACATAAATGTACTGATACTGGCTCCGCATGATGCAAGAGCCGCAGCATCTATAGTTGATAAGGCCGTAGCTATGGGAGTGAAAGTAATTTCCTATGACCGTCTTGTCCTTGGTGCTGATGTGGATCTTTATGTTTCTTTTAACAATATCAAGGTCGGAGAATTACAGGCAGGATATATACTCAGGAAGGCGCCGAGGGGAAATTACATGGTTCTTTCCGGTGCCCTTACAGATAACAATGCAAAACTCTTTCATGATGGAGCTTTGAAGATACTTGGCCCTGCTGAAGAATCAGGTATGATAAAAATAGTAGCTGATGTGCCGGTTGAGGACTGGGACAGCGACGTGGCTGAAAAAATAACAGAGGAAGTACTGAACAGATATAACAACGATATTCATGCCGTAATAGCTCCCAACGATTCAACTGCGGGTGGTGTTATACGGGCACTTAAAAAACATCATATAGCTGGGCTTGTGCCTGTAAGCGGGCAGGATGCCGATGTGGAGGCGGTGCACCGTATAATGCGTGGAATGCAGACAATGACAGTTTTTAAAGATTCACACAATCTTGCAACCGCTGCCATAGGTGCTGCGATGAGCATGGCTATAGGAGAACCGCCGCCATCTAATTCCATAATGTACAACGGCAAGGGGCAGATTCCTTCAATGCTTCTTGAACCGGTTGTGGTTGATAATTCAAATATAGTGCAGACACTCGTTCAGACCGGATATCTTTCCCGCGGACAGGTATATTATGATGACAGCGGCAATTCCGGCGGCAGGAATACAGGGATGACAATAAGAAATGTACCAGGCAATACTGCCGGTGGCGTTTACTGATTTTAATGAAATTATGGAAAACAGAACTTACAAGATAGCATTGATTTCAACACATGGAACAGGAAAGACTACGCTTTGTTTTGAAGTGGCAGCCATGCTCAAGAAACTTGGCCTGAAGGTTAAGGTGTTTTCGGAAATAGCTACACAGGCTTTTGAGCAGGGTATTCCTATAAACGAAAAAACAACCCTGCCGGCGCAGATGTTCATAATGATGCAGCATATTTCTGAAGAGCTCCGTGCGGATATACGTAAATACCAGGTTGTAATATGCGACAGGAGCGTATTTGATAACCTGGTTTATATGGAGCGGCGCTGTGGCCGTCAGGAATTTGTCAGACGTTTCATAAAAGACTATGCTGAAAAATTTCCGTACGATGTTATTTACAAGCTGCCTCTTGTGGGCGAGCTTGTTGATGATGGCATACGTGAAGTTGAGAACCAGCAGTTCCAGAAGGATATTTATGATATGCTGAATGAGGTGCTGGCAGAAATGAATGTACCTCATGTAACGCTGGATAAGCCCACAAGTGAAATGCGGCGCGAATGGGCGGAGCGCATAGTAAAAGAAACATTGGACGGCATAGGCTGGGAAGCCCCTGCAAAACAGCTGGCTCTTTTTAAGTCATTCTGAATATACTATAATATGTATGCGCCAAGGCGTACCGCAAAACACTTTACGGAGAGGTGTGTGAGCGGTTGAAACAGCAGGTCTCGAAAACCTGTAAGGGTAACACCTTCGAGGGTTCGAATCCCTCCCTCTCCGCCAAAAAAACCGCGAAAGCGGTTTTTTTATTCACGGAGAGTGAAACGGTACGGTGTACCGTTTCAGGGATTCGAAAGGCGGAAATAAAATTTATGGCATGGAAATTTTATTGAGCCGGGCCTGCAGGCTGCCGGAAACATAAGGAGGCAGACCGGAAGGCGAAATCCCTCCCTCTCCGGATAAAAAAACCGCCTGTAATGGCGGTTTTTTTTATTTCTTTCTGCTGTTTCCTATTTGTTGTTTTTTCTGCCTGCTGAAAGAAGTTTCCGTATTTTTTCTTTAGCTTTGTCCAGTTTTTTCTGTTCTTTTTCATCAGGCCTTCTGGTATTTCCGGTTTTTATGTTTTCGGCAATTTTATTTATAAGTTTCTGGTTATAGGAATGTTCACCTGGCCAGCTTATACTGTTCAGTGAGAGCTGCTCGAAAGTAATATCTTTCCCGTATTCTATTCTGTATGCCCAGTAGCGTGCTTCTATCTCAAATACAGATTCGTATATTTTTCTTAATTTTTTGTTTTCCAAAATTCTTTTTTTGTCAGAATCAGTTTCTTTACCATTATTCAGAAAAGTGCGCACCTGCCTGTTACTTTCATCAAGCCTGTCCCATTCATCTTCGTTTATTGTAATGGTTTTACCGGAATTAAGATATTTTTCAGTCAGGGCAAGCAGGGCGGCATTTTCTTTGTCTGAGCCAAGCTGGTTTCTGGAATTTTTCTTCAGCTCCTGGAGTGTTGTCTGTTTGGCCTTGATATTTAAGGCAAGCTGTCTTGCTTTAATATCGCGCACCCGTGAAGTAATTTCATCAATTTTCTCATCACGTTGTTTTTTGATATTCCCTTCCGGGGAATTTAAAAAATTTCTGATCTTTTCCTTGCTTTCATTCAGACGGGAAAGTTCTTCCTTTGTAAGTGTAATATCTTTTCCTGATTTAAGATATTTTTTTGTCAGTGATAAAAGTTTTTTGTTTGATTTTTCAGAGCCGGCCCAGTTCCCTGAATTTTTCTCAAGCTGTTCTATTGATAAGCTGTTGTCTTTTTTTACTCTGTCTGCCCAGTAACGGGCTTCTATGTCCATTACAGAAGCAGAAATTTCATCAATGCGTCTGTTAGTGTTTTCGAGAAGACTGTTTTGCGCCATAAGCGGCGTACAGATAAAAAAAGCAGATAACAGGGATAATATAAATTTCATAAGTTTTCTCCTTTTGCGGTAAATGCCTGTTTTAATTTCTATGGTATAAAACAAATAAACAAAAATCAATATCTGTTATTATGCAGAGTAGATATGCTGCAGGCATATAACTTCCTTATATTTTGTTATAATTTTATTATGCGCTTTCGTTTCTCTGCTATATTACTGTCTGCGGCAGTGCTTATATTTTCAGGCCGCGCGGAGGCTCTGCGTCTTGAT
>CACZRG010000055.1 GCA_902783485.1 uncultured Elusimicrobium sp. | reverse complement strand
TAACTGCAATTTATGCGTGGAAAACTGCACAAACAAGATACTTGCCAAGGCGGACGAACATTCCGGCACTGTACATATTGATTATGACAAGGGCAAAATGCACTGCGATTTCAACTGCAATAAATGCGGCGGGATATGCCCTTCCGGAGCAATAAGGAAAATGTCCTTGAAGGAAAAACAAGGCACAAGAATCGCAATGGCAACAGTAATCAAAGATGAATGTAAGGGCTGCGGAATATGCGCCGAAGCCTGCCCTAAAGATGCCATTGAATTAAATGCCGGAACAGGCACGGCGAAAATTGACGGATCAAAGTGCATAGGCTGCGGCAAATGCTATGCCTCATGCCATTTTGGCGCAATAAAAATGCACGGAATCAAGGAACAGACAGAAATTTAATAGCGGAAAAGGGAGAAAATTATGTCATTAGGCGTTCAGGAAATAGTTCTGATCATTATAGTAATTCTGCTTTTGTTCGGAGGAAAAAGAATTCCGGAGCTTGCAAGGGCTTTCGGGCGGGCTTCCTATGAGTTCAAAAAAGCCAAAGATGCCATAAAAAAAGAAACCGAAGCAATAGAAGCAGAAGTTAAGGAGAAGCCGGCGGAATTTAAGCCTGACAGCGACCCAAAAAATCCGCAGATTTAATAAAATTCCCGCTGTAAATTTAACTTCCATCATGGACGACAAAGACCAGAGCATTATAGCCCATCTGGAAGAGCTGCGCAGAGTTCTTATAAAATGCTTTGCCTCAATAGGGATTATGCTGCCTGTATGCCTGTGGCTTTCGCCAAAATGCCTTGATGCCCTGGTAAGATTCCTTATAAAAGGGCAGGACATGTCCCTTAATTTTTTCTCTCCGATGGGCGTTTTTGTATTGCATCTTAAACTGGCCCTGCTCATGTCCGTTCTGCTGGCCTTTCCTTATATTGCAAAAAACATGTGGGATTTCATTCTGCCCGCACTGTATGACAAAGAGAGAAAATTTCTCGGCAGAGCTGTATTTTATTCCAGCACATTATTTATAGGCGGGGTTCTTTTTTGTTTTTTTGTGATACTGCCAATGATAATAAATTTTGGCATGAGTTTTTCAACAGATGAAATAAAGCCTGTTTTTGAAATAAATAATGTGGTAAACCTGTCCCTATGGCTTTCTTTCGCATTCGGGATAATGTTCCAGGTGCCGCTGATAACAAACATGCTGATAAAATGGGGCGTTGTAAGCTATGCCGCCGTAAGCGAAAAACGACCTTATGTAATAACCGGGCTTCTGATTATCGCAGCCCTGCTTACGCCTCCAGACGTCATAAGCCAGATTATGCTGTTTCTGCCTACATATATGCTGTTTGAAGCCGGACTGTTTTTTTCAGTTTCAAAAAAAAATTAATCCCTGTTCCCGGGTATTCTGCATAAAAAGCAGTCCGGATAGCATGGATATAAAGACTTTCAAGGTATTGGCTTCAATCCAACAGTGTTTGGGATATTCCCGTAGTTACATTGCATAATTCTGCTTTTCGGGCTAAGATACACAATAAGATAGCGCCAGATAGTCTGCCGGACTGGTTTGATATTTTATAATAAAAACCCCGGGTTTTATGCCGGGGTTTTTGTAGATAATTCCTGTGCCAAAAGAGTTGTACATGGCAATCCGGATGCTGCCGGATTGCTATTTCTTATTTGCCTTTTTTCATCTTGTCCTCATACCAGGGCACAAAGCCTATAGTTTTGCCGTTCAGATTTTCTTTCTCATTGTTTTTGTCCTCTTCGGCTTTTAGCGCCCTGCGTACTATATTCGCTATGTCAAGAGCATAATCCTCTGCAGTACGCCCGTCCTTGTCTTCAGCATGAAGGTCTGCTTTTCCTGCATTGATAAGGTAAGCTACTATGCTGTCATGCGAATTCATGCAGGCGAACATAAGGGCTGTGCGTCCAATATTATTCTTTGTATTTACATTCGCCTTGTTTTTTACAAGCATGTCCACAATCTCAAGATAATCCCTGGCAGCAGCAAGCATAAGCGGTGTATGTCCTTCGCAGTCCTTTATATTCGGGTCCGCTTTTTTCTTCAGCAGGAAATCCGTCATTTCCTTGTAGCCTTTGCCGGCTGCTATGGCAAGCGGGGTTATATTGTCGCTGTCTGTTGAGTTTACGTCAAGACCGAAATCCAGGAGAATATTGGCTATATTCGGCTCATTGTTCCGGGCTGCCAGGTGCAGAGGTGTTTCACCCTGTTTGCCTTTTACGTCCGGATCTGCCCCTTTCTGCAGCAGCAGATATGTGTTCGCCCCCATACTCTGATTCACAGCGAACATTAGCGGTGTCCAGCCATCCCTGTCTTTGGCCTCTATTTCAGCTCCGTGAAGGAGCAGCAGGTTTACCATTTCGCGGTTTGAGGAATGTGCGGCATACATAAGTGGTGTACGGTCGTAATTGTCGCGGGCGTTAAGGTCTGCTCCGGCTTCAAGCAGACATCTTGCTGCTTCAAGCGAGCCGTTCTGCGCAACTGTCATAAGCGGTGTCTCGCGGTCGCGGTCAAGTTTGTTTACGTCGGCTTCTTTATCGATAATGGCTTTAATTAATTCAGTATTGCCGTGAATAGCGGCGAAACGAAGCGCTGCCCAGCCTATATTGTTGGCCGGATATATATGCGCACCCTTTTCTAACAGCATTCTGGCTATGGAAGTGTTCCGGTTTTCCAGCGCGAGCATGAGTGGAGTCATGCCGGGGCGGTTGAGAACATTTATCTTTGCTCCTTTTTCAAGCAGCAGTTTCACTGCCTCTGTATGTCCGCCGCGCGCTGAGAACATAAGCGGTGTTTCATCATTGCTGTCTTTTATGTTCACGGAAATTCCGTTGTCGATAAAAAGATTTATCAGTTCACAGTCGCCGTTGTCGGCTGCCAGATGCAGAACGGAAGTGCCTTCCTGTTTCAGGTTTATGTCTGCGCCGTGTTTTAAAAGAAGATTGACTGCATCCCTGTGGCCTCCCCGCACTGCGGTTGCGAGCGCAGTGCCAAGAAGAGTACTGCGGTTCACATCAACTCCATGCTCAAGCATCTTTTCTACAAAATAAAGATCGCCTTCCGCATTTTTTATGGCGCTCATCAGCAGTGTTTCTTCCTTATGTTCAAACTCAAGATCAGGCATGAGTGGCAGAAGTTTTTCAAAAAGATCTTTTTTCTTCAGACGTATTGTCAGCAGCAGTGCTATGCGTATGTCCGTACCGCCGGCAAGATCTTTGCCTGTGTCCAGCAGCATACCTGCAATATCGTCTGTCTTTTCGTCTATTGCATACACTATAGGAGCAAGTCCTTCCGCGCTTGCGGCTGCCGGATCTGCGCCGGAGGCCAGCAGAAGTCTGACTGTTTCAAGGTTATGTTCTTTTATTGCTGCAATAAGAGGGGTAAAGCCACGTAGAAGAGTGTTGTCCGGGTCTGCACCAGCCTTAAGCAGCGTAGTGGCACCGTCATTATCTCCGGCCGCACAGAAACAGGCCAGTGATATTGCTTTGTCCTCTTCTGAAAGCGAGGCTGCTTCAGCAAGAAGTGCGGTTATTGCTTTTGTATTAGAGGCGCGTATGGCCTCGAAAAGTGGAAGTTTTTTTTCCTTTTCATTTTTGCTTTTCTTCTCTTCTGTGTCTTTTGCTGTTTCTCTGTTTTCCTGTTCCATAATATTCATCCTTGTGATTATTTTCTGCCGAAGACGGTAATTGAAATATGTAAAATCCGCCCCAACTAAGTCCTCATGACAATATTATAATAATTTTCATTCTGTTGTTTTAATACCATGTCTGATTGTAGCATGAGAATACTACTCACTGGCTGTTTTTGTATGATAAATCAGGATGGTGTATTTAACGGCACTGTTCAGGTCTGATTTTTATTGAAAAAAGTACTTGATTTTTTATTTTTTTACCGTACATAAAGCAGTTTTCGAAGGGAAAAAATAACTTTTAAAAAAAGTCTTGAATAAGCTTTTTGTGCTTGCTAAAATATATCTATACACCACAAATAGTGGTATATGAACGGATATTAAGTACAAAATATGGCGTTTTCTGAATATATGAACTTATACAGAATTTTCAATATTTCTGTCAATGCGGAGGAGTATTTTTCTTTATGAGATGCCCATTCTGCACTGCTACCGAAACCAAGGTTGTTGACAGCCGTGAGGTTGTGAATACTTTTGAGGTGCGCCGCCGCCGCGAATGCGAGGTATGCCACAAACGTTTTACTACTTATGAACGTATTGAGCAGAATCCGCTTGCGGTGATAAAAAAGGATGGCCGCCGCGAGGAGTTCCGGCCTGAAAAGCTGAATCATGCCATATCCATGGCATGTCACAAGCGTCCGGTAAGTACGGAAATAATAAACAAAATCTGTGTGGAGATTGAAGCTGCCCTGCGCAATGAAGAAAAAAGCGAAGTACCAAGCTCCAGGGTGGGAGAAATGGTTATGGAAAAGCTCAGAAACACCGATAAAGTAGCTTATATCAGGTTTGCTTCCATATATCGGGAATTTGCCGATGTAAAGGATTTCCGTCAGGCCATAAAGGAAGTTTCCCGCAGGGAAAAAAATACCGGCATAAATGTTAAACCGCCGGTTTCAGCGGAAGGCAATTCCGCAGAAAACAAGGCTGAATGTATGCCTGTACGTTCAGCTGTACCGGAAACAGTTCCGGAAAAGAACAGGTAAGAATAAAATTTTAATACTGTCAGGAGGGATGATTAAGTTTCCCTCCGATGATTGGACCATGTGGTCCGGGGATTTTTATAAATGAATGATTTGTTTCCTAAGGTTATAAAGAAAAGAAATGGACGTCTTGCCACATTCAATGTGAACAAAGTGAAAGAGGCCATTTACAAGGCCGCATATACTGTCGGTGGCCGTGATGAAGAGAAGGCTGTTGAACTGGCCGATGAAGTGTCGCGCCGTCTTAACGCCGAATTTACGCTGAAAGGCGCAATTCCAACGGTTGACGACAGCAATAATATGTGTGTCGCTGTTCTGCGTGAGAAAGGTTTTGACAAGACAGCTGCAAAGTTTGAAAGTTATGTGGCAGACAGAAACCGCGTACGCCGTAGCGGACTGATGGTCAAGAAGCATAGAAAAAATACTGATATTACCGATCAGATGCTGCTGGTACAGTCTTTCTCCAATGAGACCACAGAACCTTTTGACCGTTCTAAAATGGCTGCTGATTTTGAGGAAGAGTACAAACTTACACCGGAACTTTCCGAAATGATAGCGAAAGAGACGGAAAATTCCGCCTATCAGCTGGCTGAGAAATATGGAACAAAGAGTTTTGACACGCATTTCCTGCGGCGCATCGCTGAATCCCACCTTACAATGATGGGTATTCCGGTAAAGCAGTCATCTCTTTCAATTCCGCTTTCAACAGTGGAAACACTTGTTGTTTCAAACAGCAAGGAAAATTCCAATATAACTTCCAACAATCCAGAGGCTGTAAATCTTGGAATAGCCGAATACACGCTTAAGCAGTACAATCTGCGCTGTGTGTTCTCTGAAGAGGTGTCAGAGGCTCACAATAAGGGCATAATACATATTCACGACCTTGGCTATCCGCAGCGCGTATACTGCTCAAGCCATTCCGTGGAATACATAAAAAAATATGGACTTGATAAGATTGTGGCCAATCTTCAGAATAAAAGCAATCCGGCAAAATCTGCCATGGTTCTGAATGGTCATATACAGACTTTCCTGGCATCAATGCAGTCCCGCTATGCCGGTGCGTTAGGATTCGGGTTTCTTAATATCCTTTACGCGCCTATGCTTAATTGCCCGCAGATTATGGTTGAAGGAGAACTTGAAGGCAAAACGGTTCGTATGCCTAAAGCTTCCGCAGAGGCCATGGAAGAGGCAGGAAGCATAAGTTTTACTGATGGCACATCTTTGCCTTTTTTCAAAATTGTGCGTGAGTATCAGGCCCTGTGCCCTATTTCAAAGCGCGAAATGAGGCAGATTGCGCAGAACCTTATTTTCTCTGCCAGCCAGAACGCTTTCAGCCGGGGCGGACAGACACTGTTCATAGATTTTAATATTCATACCGGTGTACCTTCATATATGCGCAATGTCCCTGCGCTTGGTCCTGGTGGAAAATATATGCTTGAGGATGCCGGAGGCAATATAGAACTGGTTGCCGAAGCTCCACGTTTCAGGGGTGTTGATGGCGATTCCCGCAATGGGGATGTGCTTAATCCCCCAGATGGCCGCAGATTCATAACGTATGGCGACCCGCGTATGGTGAAAACCGCTCAGGAATTCGCCATAGAGCTTATGAAAGTGTGGAACGTCGGGGACAAGTACGGTATACAGTTTGCATTCCCGAAATGCGATCTGCACGTTGGCAGGGAAACGCTTGAAAATCCTGATGAACGTAAGGTTTTTGAGGAAGGCTGCCGCCTTGCATCAAAAAATGGTTCGACCTATTTCATGTTTGACAGAGACGGTTCCGGCGCTACGCTGGCGCAGTGCTGCCGTCTTAAAGAAAAAGTGACAGATCCTGATCTGCTGAAGCACCCTGAGAAAATCCGTTTCACCGGGTTTCAGAATGTTACAATAAATCTGCCGCAGGCGTCTTTCCGCGGAAAAACCATGGAAGGCACTCTTTCCGAGATAGACAGGGCAATGAACCTTGCCGTAAAGGCTCATATGCAGAAGAAGGCATATATTCAGAAACTGCTGGATACTGATGGCAGTCCTCTGCGTTCTCTGGGGATTCCCTCTGATGATGGCACACCATATGTGAATCTGGACAAAAGCACTTATATTATCGGTCTTATAGGACTTAATGAGGCCGTGCAGTATCTCACTGGCAAAGAGCTGCATGAAAGCCGTGAGGCATATGAGACAGGCCTTAAGATTGTGGATTTCATGTATCAGAAAATACAGGATCTGCGCAGGGAATATGGCTTTAAGTTTACCATTGAGGAAACCCCGGCTGAAAGCGCCACGCAGAAGCTGGCCAAAGGCGACCTTGCCCGCTTTGCCTGCGCGAAAAAATATATAAAGGGAGATCTGAAAAAGGCACCGTACTATACCAATTCTGTTCATCTGAACCCTGGTGCCGATGTCTCCATTCTGGACAGAATAGAACTTCAGTCAAAATTCCATGAGATGATAGAGTCCGGTTCCATAATTCATGTGTACTGCGGAGAGAATAAGATTCCGGCGGAATCAATAGGAACGCTGATAGAAAAAACTTATTACAATACCCGTGCCTCCCAGGTTACGGTGTCTCCGGAATTCACGCACTGTAATAACTGCCATACGAATTATTTCGGATTTAAGGAAAAATGCGGAAAATGCGGTAGCGAAGATGTTGTGAAGCGTACGAAGATTGTTGGATATTTCTCCAATCTGAACGGCTGGAATGATTCACAGCTTGAGATAAGCAGGGCCCGTGAGAAAGCTGCAAAGCATTATGCCGATTTCAGCCAGAAAGTGAAATGGCTGCATGAAAAGGATGAATCCCGTAAGGTCATGGTGTTCGGGAAAACAGGCTGCGGAAACTGCGAAGATGCGAAGAAGCAGCTTGCGCTTGCAATGAAAGAACAGGGTATTGATGTACCTCTTGAATTTCATGATCTTATGACTGCTCCGGCCCGTATTCAGGCAGCGGAATTGAATGTGCCGCTTGATCCTATACCCACGGTTGTGATAAAAAATGGTTCTGAAGTTATACGTTATGAAATGCAGTTCCGTCGCGGAAAGCCGGTGCGCAGAAATGCACTTGATTATGAAAAAATGATCAGAACGGCATTCTCAGGCCCGGAAAGAAGTACGGATTCTGCACCATTGTGCGCTGATAACAGAAATGCCTGTAATCAGGTATGTGAAAATACCGGAGATAAATCGGAAAATGGTGTTTCCGTATCAGCTGACATTTCATCGGACAAAATAGAAACTGTTGCAGGCGGAAGCCGCTGAATCACGTGATTGCTACGCTGGCTGCATTTTATTTGAATATCAAAAGACGGAAGCTGATAAATGACAAAGTCTGGCAGTGGAATAATAAGAGCAGGTTCATGGCCGCCAGGCTCAGACAGGAAAAAGAATCCTCTTGAATGGATAATACTTGAAAAAAATGGGGATTCCGATATGCTGTTACTGTGCACGGAAGCTGTGTCTGTAATGCCGTATCATAATTCATATGCCTTTATATCATGGGAGAAATCGGATATCAGGCAATGGCTTAACGGAGTTTTTTTTGAAAAAGCTTTCAGCAGGGAAGAGAAAAAAAACATTATCACGTCAGCAGTGAAATATGATTCATACATGGCCTCCGGCAGTATTTCAGAGGGATTGTCTGCTGACAGATGTTTCCTTTTGAGCCGTGAAGAGGCATACAGATATTTTGAGAATGATATTCAGAGGCAGTTACGGTCTTCTGTTGCTGATAACAATAACGGAAATGCGCATAGCTGGTGGTGGCTGCGTTCGGTTGGATATTATGTAAACAGCGCAGCTGTTGTATACTCTGACGGAGGTATAAGCAGCTGTGGGGTGCATATTGGTCTTTCCGGCGGAGTAAGACCGGCAGTAAGAATGTGTCTGTAACCTGTTATAGTCATAGCCGTAAAATGAATCAAACAGTATTCAGGAATTCTGTCAGATAGTGGTGTAATATCAGTCATAATTAATTTTATGATATCAGGAATTGTTTTATGGAAATAGCTGCGGCACTTGAAACCACATTACAGGATTTTCCTGGAAAGATTGCGGCTGAGGTTTTTACGCGCGGCTGCAATTTCCGCTGTCCGCATTGCCATGCCCGTCAGGTGCTGGAAGGTTCACTGCCTCCGGTGCGTGAAGATGATTTCCTGGATTTCTGTTCTTCTTCCGGAGGCTGGGTGAACGGAGTATCTATATGCGGTGGTGAACCTGCTCTTCAGCCGGATCTTGAGGAATTTGTAAAAAAGGTGCGTGCACTCGGTCTTTCGGTTAAAATTGATACTAATGGCAGCTGTCCGGAGGTACTTGAAAAACTTCTTTCCGCAGGCCTTGTGGATTATGCCGCCATGGACATCAAAGGGCCCCCATATCTATGGGACAGTATTACCGGGGTTAAATGCCCTGCGGACAGGATAAAGGAAAGTATGCTTGTTGTTCAGTGTTTCCCGCAGTATGAATTCCGCACTACAGCAGTACCGGTTCTGCGGGCTGACGATACCATTTCCTTTATTACTCCGGAAGAGATGGAAAATACCGCACGTTTCATAACTGAACATACGGGCAGGAAAGATCACCGTTATTTCATACAGAAATTTATTCCGCGCGAAAACGGTCTGCTTGATGTACGTATGGAAAAATTTCCGGAAACACCTTTTCAGCTGCTTGAACAGATGGAGAAGGCGGTAAGGAAATATCTTCCGGAGGTGCAGCTGAGAGGCTGCTGAAAATAATACAGACTGCCTTAAATTATACATATGTTCAGATTTTCCAGCTGAACATACAGATTTAAAAACTGATTAAAAAAGTTCAGCATGACCTGTTTTCAGGCAGAACCTTGAGATATTGATAGAAAAAAATAATTTTGGAGAAATTTATGCCTTTGAAAATACTTGTTCATAAAATAAATAACAATGCCCGTATACCAGCATACGCCCACGAAGGAGATGCGGGTGTTGATCTGTATTCAGTCACTGATGTTACAATAATGCCCGGACAACGCGCTTTAATCCCCACAGGAATAAAAATAGCAATACCGCGCGGATATGAAGGACAGGTCCGTCCCAAATCCGGTCTGGCTCTTAAGCATGGAATAACTGTTCTCAATACTCCTGGTACCGTGGATGCGCCGTACCGCGGAGAGGTTGGAGTGATTCTTTTTAATACAGACACCGAACGGGCTTATAAGGTAAAAGCGGGGGAAAAAATAGCCCAGATGGTTTTCTGCCGTGTAGAACAGGCTGTTTTCGAGGAGATGGATGAACTTCCTGAAACAAGCCGTGGTGAAGGAGGGTTTGGCAGCACAGGGATTAAGTAATTCATGATTTATAAGTGCTGTATGGCTTTGACGGAAGAACTCCTGTTACTGTGTATGCTACGTGGCGTTTAAGGTAAATCCGGAGAGATATGAAAATATTCTTCTGATTTTGCTGTAAAAATGTATAATAGTAAATTGAGGAAGTCATGTTATGCTGGAAATAAAAACCAT
>CACZRG010000054.1 GCA_902783485.1 uncultured Elusimicrobium sp. | reverse complement strand
TTTTACATTATCCAGTATTTCAGGAGATTTCATGTATTTACCACACAGTGAAAAAGACAAAGAGGAAATGCTAAAAGCTACGGGAGCATCCTCTTTCGTGGATCTGATAAAACAGGTTCCATCAAAATTTTTAAACCCTAAATATAATATTCCGGAAGGAATGGACGAAGCGCAGGCTGCGCGCCATCTGGCCGGTCTCGCGGAAAAAAACCGCAAAGTTCTGAATTTCGTAGGCGCAGGAGCATATGAGCGTTATACTCCGGCCGCAGTCAACGCAATAATAGAGCGTGGAGAATTTCTTACGGCATACACGCCTTACCAGGCTGAATCCAGTCAGGGCACATTACAGACTATTTATGAATATCAGAGCTGTATGTGCGCATTGTATGGAATGGATTGTTCAAACGCATCTATGTACGACGGGGCAAGCGCACTGGCCGAAGCCGCCCGTGCAGCCGTAAGGGTTACCGGAAAGAAAAAAATAGTATATTCCGGTGCACTAAACCCGCAATATGTACAGGTTATGAAAACATATTTTGCGAATGCCACCGAATATGAGTTTGTTTCCTGCCCGCTTCAGAACGGAAAAACAAATATTGAGAACATAAACAGAACTGTTGATGAAAAAACAGCCTGCTTTATTCTGCAGACGCCGAATTTCTTCGGTATTATAGAAGACGGAGAAGCAATAGGAGCGGCAGTAAAAGCAAAAGGTGCAATGTTCGTGATTTCAGCTGATCCGGTTTCACTGGGTATTCTTAAAACACCGGGTGAAATGGGGGCTGATTTCGCCACTGGCGAAGGACAAAGCCTCGGCCTGCCACTTTCATACGGAGGGCCATACTTAGGAATTTTCACATGCACAAAGCCCCTTGTGCGTCAGATGCCTGGCAGAATTGCCGGCATGACAGTTGATAAAGACGGAAAACGCGGCTTTGTTCTTACACTACAGGCACGAGAGCAGCATATACGCCGCGACAAGGCGGCATCAAACATATGCTCAAATGAAGCGCTATGCGCTCTTTCAGCGACAATATATACCACGCTGCTTGGCCCAGAAGGTATGCGCGAACTTGCGGAGACAAATTCCGGTGCGGCACATGTAGCAGCTGAAAAACTTACAGCAGTTCCAGGTATACGCAGAACATTTGATGGGGTATTTTTCAATGAGTTCGTCATAACACTGCCGTGCGATGCAGAACAGCTGCGCAGAAAAATACTCGTAAAGGAAAATATAGACATAGGTCTGCCACTCAGACAGCTTTTCCCCGGAATGAATAATGAACTGCTTGTATGCGCAACAGAAACGAAAACAATGGAAGACATTGACAGACTGGCGAAAGCCGTGAAGGAGAACTTATGACTGACAACCGTTTAAGCATTGAGAAATCCGTTCCCGGCCGTCGTGGAATAACATTCAGAAATCCGCTCAGGGAAAAAGCCGTGGTATCAGCAGATATGCGCCGCAAAACTCCCCCCCGTCTGCCGGAAATGAGCGAATTTGACGCAGTGCGCCATTTCACAAAACTTTCCACACTTAATTATTCGGTGGATACTCATTTCTATCCTCTGGGCTCGTGCACAATGAAATACAATCCCCGTCTTAACGAGGATGCTGCCAACATGAAAGGTTTTACTGCTGTTCACCCGTTGGCAGAGGACGAAGCCGCACAGGGCACACTGGAAATGCTGTACAATCTTTCCTCACGGCTTACGGAACTTACCGGAATGGACGGCATAACGCTACAGCCCGCAGCCGGAGCCCACAGTGAATTCACTGGAATACTTACGGCAAAAGCATATTTTATGCACCGTGGCGAGACAGAAAGAACAGAAGTTATAGTTCCTGATTCCGCACACGGCACAAACCCGGCTACAGCCTCAATGGCGGGATTCTCTACTATAAATATAGCTTCTGAACCCGATGGCCGCCTGAGCCTTGACAAACTCAAGGAGAAATTAGGCCCAAAGACTGCTGTTGTAATGCTCACTATTCCGAATACCCTCGGAATATTTGAAAGCAGAATAGAAGAGATAGCGGAGGCTGTGCATAAGGCCGGAGCGCTGTTATATATGGACGGCGCAAACTTCAACGCGCTTATAGGCCTTGTAAAGCCAGGAGATATGGGCGTTGATCTCATGCACCTGAATATGCACAAGACTTTCTCCGCTCCACACGGTGGCGGTGGCCCTGGTGCCGGAGCCATAGCGGCAAAGAAACATCTGCTGCCGCATCTGCCCATGCCTCTAATAAAAAAAGAAAATGGCAGATTCGTATGTGATTACGGCGATGAACGTTCAGCCGGGCGTGTAAAATCCTTCTTCGGCAACACAGGTGTGCTGATAAAGGCATATGCCTATCTGCTTGTACATTCCGCAAAGGAAACAGGCGACATAGCCCGTATGGCGATTCTCAACGCAAACTATATTCTTGCGAAGCTCAAAGACATTTATCCGTGCTGCTCCAAAGAGTACTGTATGCATGAATGCGTACTCACACCAGGACATGACCTGACTGAAAAAGGCATAAAAACCCTCGATGTGGCAAAAGCACTACTGGATAAAGGTTTCCACGCGCCCACGATATATTTCCCGCTTATCGTACACGAAGCTCTTATGATAGAGCCTACAGAAACAGAAAGCAGGGAAACACTTGATGAATTCATAAAGGCAATGCGGGAAATTCACGAGGAAGGACTGGCCAACCCGGAAGTACTAAAGGCTGCTCCGCAGCATCAGACTGTGAAACGTCTTGATGAGGTTACTGCGGCCAGAAAGCCCAACATACGCTGGTAACACAGCAGAAATAATAAAGCTGACACGGAAAAGCCGCGGTTATGATAACCGCGGCTTTTCCAATTACTGCCAGCAAATAACAGACCTTATCTGATACATGGCCAGCAGTTCAGCGTGGGTATACTGAATTCACAGCCTCAGCATATCTGGAGCAGATATTTTCCCCAGTCTGCGGATAACCGTGCGATATGTCAATCATGTAGTGAATAATACAGAAAGGACCTTTCCGCAGTTTTTCGCATACGTCCATAAGAACAGCCTTGCCCCTGCCGTCCAGCCCATGCCATATATCAAAAAATGCCTTTGAATATGAGCCTCCGTATTTCTCAGCGATATTTTTTTTGAAATCTGCCTTAAGCACATTATTCATGTTCCAGGTAGTTATGGCTATAACCATTATATCCTCAATGCGCAGCATTTCTTCCGAACAATCCGCCGTGGAAAGTATATAATACGGAGGTCTTGGATTACTTACTATTTTCAGTTTATCCGCATTACGGTGCACAGGCGTTCCATGAAACAACTGTGTATGGAAAAATAACGGGTGTTCAGACTGCGAGAAAGCCCAGTCTATGGCTTTGCAGAAATCAGCAAGATTCTCTCCCGGAGAAGCATACATAAGCTCTATAAAAGCTGTTGTAAGTGGCATTTTCTGCTTCATGGCAAGAATTTTTTTCTCCATACTTTCCACAGAAAATTCTCTTGAATAAACTTTCTGTGTTCTAAGCGCAAGAGCATTTATGCCTATGTCAAATTCATAATTGGGATGGGAATAAGCCTCCATAAGGGCCTCATCCCAGGAATTCAGATTTGTCTGAAATGTAAAAGTATGCCCGGCTTCAGCAGCCCGGAGAAAAAGAGGAGCCAGCCTCAACGCTCTTTCACGGTTAGCAAATGTATCGGAATCACATACAAAAATCCTTGAGCGTGGTGCATTTTTCATCACCCATTCCAGATTTTGTGCTATTCTTTCATCAGAATAATAACGCACGGAACGCTGTCCAAGCTCTGTCCATGTGCAGTAGGCACAGTGATTCGCGCAGCCGCGCATCGTTTCCATTGGGAAAAACATTTCCGGATAAGGTTCCATTCCCATATTTTCAACAGTGTACGGAAATGGAAAATCCTCAACAGGCAGAAGCTTTGAACGGCATTTAAGCGCATATTCCGCTGCAGAATCTGGCAGAATAAGTCCTTCTATATTTTCCGGTCTTCTTTTTTCTGTAAGGGCGGAAAGAAGTTTTACAAAAGAATCCTCCCCCTCCCCGACAATGAGAAAATCAGAATCTGTTTCTTTAAGAAATGTCTCCCTTCTGCCGGTAGCCTCCGGGCCACCTAAAAGAATTTTTACCCCTGGAAATTCTTTTCTGACAATGCCACACAAACCGCGTACTATGCCAATATTCCACAGATAGCAGGAAAAACCTATAAGTTCAGGACCAAATGATTTAACAGTTTCACGGAAATCATTTTCACATTCACCGAAAAAATTTACATTTTTTATATCAGCCCTGCCGGGAAGCATTTTTTCCGCATAACTTTTCAGACACGCTATTGCGAGTGAAAAACCTGTACTGTATGTATGACGTGTAAACAGACAGGTGCTGACTAAAAGAACCTTAAACTTATTTGTATTTTTCATGAGATTTTTAAGGAACGGTCCGTTTCAGGGCCGGAATTTTTTTATCTCAGCTCCGAGAGTACTGGCTATATCGCGGACATTTTCCAGAAAAGGATAAATCCTTATTGTACCAACACGCTGTTTTACTACGAGCATCTGTCTGCCTTTGGCATATACATCAAGACCTTTCTGTCTTTCAAAAGATTCCAGTACAGTACGGTTGAAGAATTTTCTTACAAGTTCTTCATCTTCACCTTCGAGACGGTAGTTATCGGAAAAATCAGGGAAATCATCAAAGTCGATATCCTGAAGTCCTGCTGTTTTCTCAGCCATACGTGTGAGAATTGTTTCTGGCTCCAGCCTGAACGAAGGAAGCTCTCCCTCGTTAAGAGTTACCAGAGCACAGCTGAAAAAATAGCGGTAATACCGTTCAGATTCGTTTTCCCTGGAACCATCATAAGTCTCGTATGAATAATCAAAATATATTACTTTTGAATAACTGTTTTCCATGCCGGTAACAAAATTTTCGGCACATCGGTTTTCCTCTTTGTTGAAAAAAGAAAATCCTGTCTGTTTGAAAAGCTCCTCAGGAGTTTTATAATCAACAGAAAATTTCCAGCCGTATCTTCCAGCAAATTTCTCTATTTCCTTTTTACGGCTTGCCCGGCAGAAAAGAGAAACAACCACAATAACTGCCACAAGAACAAAAAATGTAACCAGCAGAAGCCATGGATGCGCATTTATAACAGAGTGAATAGATTCAATAAACATAATTAAATTTTAGCAAAGTATAGTAAGCAATAATATATCTG
Organism: uncultured Elusimicrobium sp.; assembly: GCA_902783485.1. Classification (GTDB taxonomy): domain Bacteria; phylum Elusimicrobiota; class Elusimicrobia; order Elusimicrobiales; family UBA9959; genus CACZRG01. The sequence goes on along the minus strand of CACZRG010000054.1, from coordinate 24,283 downwards.
TTCACATAAATTATCAGGGAAAGTCAGACAATAGTCTGCAGGACTACGGTTCAAATAAATTATTTATGGCTCTGTTAAAGGCTGGCATTAATGCAATCCATTATAAAAAACAATGCATATATTGCTTAGTCTTCCTGAACCTGTTTCAGGGCATATCGCCGTAGATAAATAGCATTATTTATATACGGTCTGTTTAAAATTAATGCCGCGAAACCTTAAACTGTTTCGCGGCACCACGTTATATATCACAGTCTGTTTCGTAATGATTTTTACTGTTTACTGCTGCCAGTTTCACCGCTTTCCGCTACAGCCTTGTTTCCTGCGGCCTGTTCCTGTTTTTTTACAATATGTTTCGGCTTAACCATGAAGAAAGGTCTGGTATCCCCATTCCCGAAAGAAGCCGTAAGTGTTTCATGAGGCTTATTTCTGACAGAGGAGGGCCTGACATCAGCCGGATGCTTTATAAGATGTACTGTCTCAAGCAAAGGCTGAAGAGCAGTGAAGGCCATACCGTGCTCAGTTTTGTGAAGCACCTTCTCCTTAAGGCATTCAGGAAGTCTGTCGTAACGGGAAACCATATTGAGATCAAGAACAATATCCATGAAATTCCGCAGTGACGAATACTCCGAAATATCAGCCTCAAGAGGGAACGAAGGCAGTTTTACAGCAGAACTGTTCCCGGACTGTGCCACATATGCCACATCATGGAAAATCTGCGCAGCAAGACGCACATAACCGCAGGCTATCTCGTCCCCACCACAGATAAGAAAAAGCAGACTGCCAAGGCGCTGTTTCAGCCTGCCAACAGCTGAAACAAGATTCCGGAGACCAAGATCATAAAGCCCGTATACAGAATTATCCTCATAAGGCTCAATGAACAGAGTTTCCGTATCAATTTTCAACCCTGAAAAGAAGTTCTCAAGCGCAGCTGAGACAGTTTTTCCGTCTGCACTGTCAGGTGCAAGAAAAACCACCCTGCGGCAGTTTTTCAGCAGGGCGGGATCCGGAAGCGAAAACAGTGTCTTGAGTTCCACACAGCAGTTCTGGAAGGCATTATGGGAATCTTCCCGGATAAATGCAGAAAGGCCGCCAATGTCAGGCACATCATTATTCTCCGCTCTGCGGTAATTTTCAAGCAGAGAACAGCCCACGGTAAAAACTGCTACTTCCGGCAGGGCATTTTTTCTATGCTGAACATCATTCACTGGCAGGACTGCTGATGAACGCGGGTAATTTTTGCCGCTGGTGCGGCAGTAAGTTTCAAGCAGCATACCGTATGGAGAATAAAAATATCTGTCATTCTTGTGTATAACAGCAATATTTAACAGTTCCGCAGGCACACATTTCACAAGACTGCTGTTTCCTTCGTACACAATCTCCCGTATATTTCCCCAATATGCCTCAAGCTGTCTTTTCCCGAATGGGAAAGGAAACGGAAGCATTTCGGAAATTCTGCCATAATGAGAGAAAAAAGCCCTCATGCCAAAGAAAGTAACGAAAAGACTTATCCATGCGTCGAGAATTCTGTCTCCACCGGCAAAAAATGAAACTTCAGCAAAATCAGAAATCAGGCAGGATACAGCAGACACAAAGCGCTTTTCCTCAGCAGAATAATTCTCATCAGAGCCACCCTCTCCCGGAAGCGGGGAAAGCATAAGAATTTCAGCAGGGATTTCAGCATTCTCAAGAAAATCCCTGCGAAGTTCCTCGGCAATGGAAAGGGTTTCCTTGCGGCAGAAAAGGAACACCTTTCCGGGAGCAGAACCCAAAGAACATTTTTCGAGCAGTGAAGCAGCGGAAAGCAGTCCCTCGCCTTTAATCAATTCACCGGCGGTAACGGCAAGAACCGCCGTCTCCCGGCTGGCCGCCGACACAACCCTGCCATTTCCGTCTTTGTAAAAAGAAATATTTTCGCCACGGGAAGCCGGTATAATTGTTTTTATACCAGACATGGCACCGGCAGCCTGATTTAATACAGAAGCGTCACAACCGCAAAGCAGCACCGCTGTGGCGCCGCTGTCTGTTACAGTCCTGTACAGATTGCCAGTAGACGGAGTACCTGTCAGATCACAGGCTGCCACCCTGCATGTTTTCTCTCCTTTTTTATTAAGGATATCCTCAAGCTCATGTGGAAGTCTGGCCCCTGGATATACTACAGAAGCCAGTTCATTACTTCTGACAAGGGGCAGAAGATTAGCGGAAAAGCTTCCACGCATATCAGAGAAATCTTCTCCCGGTGTAATAAAAATGCGGAAACCGCAATTCGCCTCGCGTGGCAGGGAAGCCGGCTGAATGCCGGAGCGCAGATAAGCACTGGCATAATCAAGTTTTATACCGTTCTCCTCATAAATGCGAAGAATATCACCGGCTTCCGTACCAACCGGGCATATTCTTATATCAGCTGAAAGAATACCACGCTGCTGCAGCCCGTTCAATGCCTTGATAACAAGAGGCAGTCTGGGAAGTTCAGCCGGGATAAAGAAAAAACCAAGATTCCTGCGCGCTATGTTTATCTCCTCTGCCAGTTTCTCAAAGGATATTGGAGCAGTCAGCGAAGACGAATCTTTCTCCGGTATTTCGGCATTTATATAATTATCAGGCAGTTCAGCACAGATGATATCTGTTTTTTCAATGTTATTATCAGATACGGCGTCCGTGCAGCCGGAAAGCAGTTCCGATGAGGCCGAAATCTCAGTCAGCATAACTGAATCTTCTCCATGCGCAAGACGCACGGAGGCTGCCCCAAGAAACGGCCCGGCCTGTATAAACCTGACTGATACTGATCCTATGGAAAATTCCTCATTATATTCATGGACTTTGAAATTATCAAGGACAGCCTCAAGAGCTTTTCCCTCCTGTTTTCTGCCTGCGGCAGCTGCAGCATGTACCTTGTTCTCAATCTGATGCTTCACCATGGCATAAGCGCCTTTTACAAGATGTACAGGCAGATTGCTGTACTGCCATAAAAGGGCGAACACAGCCATTTCCCCGTCTTCCGGCACACCGGAAAGCAGAACGGCTGAAGGCATTACCCTGCCGGCCACATTTTCGGGCAGTTCCGGCAGCCTTTTGCCATATTTCACAGTCTTTACCAGGCCACTGCCTGTAACAAAACGCTCACCTGCAAAATCAAGAATCTGGAAAGGATTGTCCTTTTCCTTCTGAAATGCCAGTTTCAAGTCCATGTCTTTTATCATAAAAATACCTTAATAGTTACTTTAACGCCATCAGGCCCGGATCTGCTGACTTATGCCATGCACAACGCATACAGGGCGCTGCTGCATTAAAGCCATGCAGGCCGGACGAATCAGAAACAGTATAGCGCATGAATGGCGCTATCAATAAAGATTTTAGCAATTTTATTTAAATATTACTCAATTTTATTAAATAGTGCGGATTAAACAGCCTTTCTATTTTTTGGAAAACATATTCCGGAAATTTTCATATATGAATTCCGGCAGAAAATCTATGATTTTTTTATTATGACGCTTCCAATGCTCCGGTCCGGCATGAATCTGATATTTCCGTGGTATTTTCTCATAGATAATATCGGTAAGGAAGGTTATGTTTGAATACCACAGATTGTGAAGTTTCGGATCATGCCAGTGCTGAAGACCTAAATTCGGGAGATTAAGCCCTGCTGATGCGGCCCAGAAAACCGAGTTTACCGCTATCACACCGGTTTTGTGTTTCTGTGCAAGCATTGACAGCAGACGGAAGGTATCATTCATAGCCAGTTTTTTTATATCAAGTTCAAGACAGTTTTTTATGCCGGAAATACCAGGCGTCACGCTCAAAACAGCATATTCACTGCTGAGCATTCCCGCAAGTCCGCGTATATACGGATATGTGTAGTCAGATCCACGTGAATCCAGCTGCAGGAAAACAATGTCCTTACCGCCACACATCCTTTCAATTACGTTAAAATATTCTTTTACAGTCTCTGAAGGTTCTCCCGGGAAATACATCTGTGGCGTGGGAACTTTTTCAATATTACCCTGTTCAGGAAAAGGCAGTCCATATGTTTCAAAAAGAGAATGAACCCGGTGACTTACCTTAACAGAATAATCATAGTAAACCGGTACAGCCAGATAATCTTCAGGGACATATTCCAGCGCATTCCGGTAATCATAATTTTTCCATATCACCGGATGCCGGCGTCCATCTGAATATGTGCGTACATTGGAAAAACATGGATTTGTTTTTAAAAGCTGCGCTACAAGTGCCGAGTTATTTCTGTCGTTTTTATCCCCGGCAAGAGCAATAAAATCCAGACCAGGATATTTCTTTTTTAATTCAGGGAAAACTGGCGAGGCATAAAGATAATCTCCCGCTCCCATAAAAAAAATAAAAGCTATACCTTTAAGCCGCGGATATGCTTCTATAGCGGCCTCAAAATTGAATGTTATATGTTCGTGAATGCGGAAAGGGCGCGTGAGACGGAACCAGTCCCTGCCGGGCAGTTCTGCTGGATTATTTATATCAGGAATGGAATATTTTATTTTTTTACCGCCGTCGTCCTGTCTGGCACAGTAATTGTACCAGCATGGGGTATGTTCTTCTGGTTTTATACAGCGCAGGGCAATACGGCACAGCTCATAAAGCTGGCATATAAGACGCGGGCATTTTATAAAAAAGCGGTTTAATCTCCATGCTGCATTGTCTTTCACATTAATATTATAACAATTAAGAAAATTACATACAGCATAAAAAAGCCCGGATAACTCCGGGCTTTTGTTTATGACTCTGCGGTAATGTTCAGAATCTGTAGCCTACATTGATTCCAATCGCCGAAACGAAATCAGCTTTTCTTACACGATGGAATCTTACGTCAAGGCCGGTAAACATATGATCCCACACGAAATCAAATCCCGCACCGTAACTGAATCCGCCTTTGTCTGCGTCTTCCTTGTCACTCTGACCGGTAGTTCCGCTTGTCACTTTCGCGCTGCCATAATAACGTCCATGACCGACTTTCCCGTAAAAATTGAGTCCGCAGTTATCAGAAATGGATATTTCAGGCAGATATGCCTTTAAATAAATACCACCCATGTAAGACGTAAATTCCGTCTTGTCATTAGTGACCTGAGCAGTACCATCATATTTCATAAAATACTGGAATTCCAGTCCGGGCTCAAGGAACTCGAAAAGACCAAATCCGGCAGAAATGCCGAAAGCCATATTTGTGCGGTCCACTTCAGCAGCCTTGAGGTCTTTCTCAAAATCGCCCATAGCATCTGTGTATGCACCGTTCACATTTATATTGATGCGGTTCTTGAAATTGTGGTCCGCAGCAAATGAAGTGCAGGGAATAAGCAGAAGCGCAGCTAATAAAATTTTCTTCATTATAATATCTCCGGTATTTTGATTACAACTTATCTTTAATGACATTATATAAAATTATTCTTTCCAAACGTTCAATATATTCATTTTCTGCTTATGCATCAGCTGAATCATATTACACTGGCATACATATTTCAGTACATTCCGGAACTGCCGGCTACGCCAGTAATGCGTAAACAAAAATCAGCACATGTCCATCAGATTTATTTCTTCATACGTCCACCATACATATTGATGAGAGAATATATAAGGTAAATCAGAGCTCCACCGTCATCAACCCATCCTAAAAGCGGAAATGCGTCTGGAATTGCGTCAAGTGGCGAAATGATATAAACCAGTGCCAGGATCATAAGAATCCAGTTCGGTTTTTTCGCCTGTTCCGCTATTTTTTTCAACTGCTCCTGCTTATCCGGTAAATTTTCATCCGCCATAAAACCTCCTCCTTGAACACTCACTTTCTGCTGAATAACCAGCAGTTTTAAACAGAATGCCTGACACAAGGAAAAATATTTCCTTTGTGATATTATATGATAATTGCGGAAAAAAACCTGCTTTTTCACGCTTTTTATATAATTATCACGTGAGAAAAATTTCTGATTTTATAAAAAATGACCCTGGACTTGGATTTTCATTATTATGCTTTACAGCAGCGCTACTGCTATGCCAGCTGCAGAGACTGGCGCTGTATTTAAGTTTTCATTCCTTTTTCGCAAACATAGGCCCTGCTGATGTATTCTGGTGCTTCATAAAGGCATTTGTTTTTGATGCATCGGTATGTGTCACCATATTCGGCCTGCCCCTGCTGCTTATGAATATTCCAGGCACAGGAAAGAAATGGCTTAAGAGCCAGAGCGTTTTTTTTACAGTACTGTTTGTATGTTTCGCGATACTGCTGGCAGCTGATTATTTCTACTTTCCGGAAGCACACAGGCATATAGCGGAAGAACTTAAATGGATTTTCAATGAGATGGGATTTTTCGTTTCATATGCCTTCACAAAAGGACTGCCGGCGCTTACAGGTATTATCATTCTGTCAGGAGCAATGATATACGGATTTTTCAGACTTGCAGACAAAACCGAAAACAAGAGAAAAACGGCCGCTTATCACATAACAAAACTTGTGCTGCTTGCTGCTGTTCTTTTTCTTCTGCAGCGCGGAGGCTTCGTAAGGAAAAATATCGGTGTGGCAGATGTTTTCAAATATGCCAGAACAAACGAGGAAGCAGTGCTTGTTATGAACGGTGTTTTCTCGGCGGTAAATATTTCCAGGAAAAAGACCGTGCAGGTTACCAACAATTATCCTTTCGATGAAGCAGTTTCCGCAGTGAAAACTCTTGTTCTTTCAAAAGGAGAGAAATGGAACAGCAGTAAATACTTTCCTCTTATGAGAAACTCAGAAAGAGAACTTGAAACAGCGGGTAAAACACATAACAGGCTGAATATATTTTTTGTAATGCTGGAGGCATGGAAGCCTGATTCAATAGACTCATTAAGCGGCGGAAAAACCGGAGATACACCGGTATTCGACGATATTGTTAAAAACGGTCTTGTTTTCACAAATGCTTATGCGACAGGAACGAGAAGCATTTATGGCTTCGCAGGAATATTTGCCTCACTTCCGCTGGTTCCCGGTCTTCCCGTATTCGGCTATGGTCTGGAATTAAACTCATTCTCACCTGTATTCCGGCTTTTCGGTGAAAACGGATACAGCACATCCTTTACGCAGGCTTCTCACAGCGACAGCTACAGAATGTGCTCACTGGCTAAAGCCATGGGGGCAGATGGCTCATGGGGCTGGGAACATATTCCACAGAAGCTGGACTATAAATTCACGCCGGATTATGGCTATGATTATGAAACACTTATGTTCGCCGCAGACAAAGCTGCTGAAAGTGCAGCATTAAAGCGGCCTTTCTTTGCTGCAGCGTTCACAGCCTCGACCCACTCTCCTTTCGGAAAACTTCTTGACGAAGAACGTTTTAACAAATACCCAAACGATTCATGGGAGCATGGTTACCGCAACAGTCTCAGATATTCCGACTGGAGCATAGGCGAAGTTATAAAGAAGGCCAGACACGAAGGCTGGTTTGACGACACTGTTTTTATATTTATGAGTGACCACAATCAGCATGTTTCCGGCAGTTCCGACAGGGAAACCTTTCATATTCCACTGGTGATTTACTCTCCTAAGCATATAAAACCCGGACGGCGGGATTATGTTGTTTCACAGCTTGATATTCTTCCTACTCTCGCAGAAACAGGTGGCATAAAACAGCCTTTCTCCTCTATAGGAAGAAGTGTGTTTGACACAAGCAGGCCAGGGGATCGCTTCGCACTGAATTCCTATGGCGGGGATGATTTCGGCATAATAACAGCCGATGGCTCGCTACGGCACAATATGCAGAAAATTACTGCTTTTGAAAATAAAACAGGCAAAGCCGATAAAGACAGACTTGAGGCAAGGCTGCTGCAGTCACACAGGATTTTTTATCAGCTTATGCGGCAGAACAGATGGTTCGGAACTGATACAGGTACTGACGGAAGTTTCTCCGGGATTTACAACAGCGGTAAAAAATAAATACCGTCGGCCCTGTAATCTACTTGTAAAATCTGCCGAAATCCTTAAGCGCGTTTTTAAGTACCTGTGCGCTGGCGCCTTCGTCGGAGGTATTGGCATTTTCATCAAAATGATTGATTTTTCCGTAATTACTGAATTCTGAAATACGGTTTTCTTCGCGCACTGCCTTCATGGTATAACTGGATATTATCGTATATGGACGGCCTTTATCTCCGTATCCGTCTATCATATCCCTGCCCATGGAATATGAGTATGGATCCGTGGTACACCCGAAAGCGCGTTTCATAAGGGTTGGCACTATGTCATAATGAGCAGTGTGATAATCCATGACATGTCCTTTAAGTCCAGGGACATAAAGCAGCATTGGCACACGTGTCTGCCAGTCAGAGAAATTGGAATTATGCCCCCAGCTGTTATGTTTTGTCTCATTCAGTTCCTGGCCATGATCGCCGGTAATTATCACAATAGTGTCATTGAAACGTCCATCACGCTCCAGGCGTTCAATTATCCGCCCTATCAGTGAATCGGTGTAATATACTGAGTTTTTATACAGATTCAGCCACGGCAAAGGATCTGTTCCCTGATTAAGAATCATGTAATTCATTGAATCCGGGGAAGGCATAAATGGACGGTGGTATTTTTCCGGTACTGCGTATGCGTGTGGGCCATCAAAAAACACAAAAGACATAAAATGCTTTTTGGAATCATCTGTTTTTGAATTACCGTCTCTCTTTTTAAATTCATCAAGGAATACAAAGAAATCATCCAGCGCATTCTGATCACGCTCTATAGTATTTGTTCCTGCTGAACCTGTACGCAGATTTTTTATTCCTGAGAATATGTTTCCTGTAAAATCCGGACTATCCAGCCTGGCGCTGGCAAAAATTCCGGTTTCATAATGTCTGTCAGACACGGTTTTCATAAGCACAGGAGACACGCCGCTTACACTGCTCCAATATGAAAATGGCAGGGAATAGAAAAGCGAAAATATTCCGGCTGCGGTTGAATTGCCACCTGAAAAATGCCTGCTGAAATTAAAAAAGCCATGTCTGGCAGCTGCTGCGGCTGTATGTGGCATTATATCAGGCTTCATCATGTCAAAACGCAGTGCATCCACAACTATAATGACAATGTTTGAACCGGTGGTTCCGTCAAACTCCAAAGGCTGCAGGGGGTAGGAGAAATTTCCCACCGCAGGTTCCTCGAAATCTCCTGAATGTGGCCTGAAACCCATTTTTTTCAGACGGCTGTTCATACTTAACGGATATGCCAGCGGAAGAATGGAAATCTGCGCCAGAACATCAGGAATGAATACATATCTGGCATAGGCATAATGAATGTTATAGGCACAAAATATCAGAGAAAACACACATACAGCGGCAGTAACATGGACACTACTGATTTTAATTCTGTTCACATGGAACGCCACAAAAAAAGTACATACGGCAACAGCAGCTATGACAGGAGCTGCAAGAATATACATGGAAACCGGAAAATTAAAAATCTCTGAACGTGCCGGTCCCAAAAGCAGCTGTATCATGGCAGGATTTACATGAAAATGATACTGTCCATATACGAAAATATCAATTACAGCGGCTATATTGATTAATGCTGTCACAGAAGTACCGCAGTAAAACGATACACGGCGGCCGGCAATCCTGAAAAACATGAATATCAGAAAAACAAGCACTCCGAACTGAAAGGCAACAGCCGGCATAAAAAGCAGAGTGAATATTATACCGTGCACTGAAAGAAAAAAACCGCTGAAACAATAGAAGACAAAAAAAATCATCAGGAGAAAAGCGGCCTCAAGGAAACAGAATAAAACTGTGTTTTTTATATCAAATGCTGGCATATCACGGATAATATTATATAAAAACATTTTTTGTATAATTTTTCCGATATGTCTGATATTAAAGAACCTGTTCCAGAAAGAAATGATGTACTTCTGGTATTTCCCCCAGCCGCCATACTTATGCTTATGCCGGAGCTTGGAATGCCGCAGATTTCTTCCTGGCTGAAAAGCCGTGGCTGGAAAAGCCGTGTACTTGATCTGAATGTAAAATTTCTTTTTGACTGGATAGAAAAACCTGAGATAGAAGAAATGCTGAAACAGCGCTGGTCAGGCAGAAGCGAAACATTTAAAAAGACATATCCGGAATATAAATTCAGCAGAGCTTACACTGTGGCTCAGTACGACGGACAGATAGGATACGCAAAAAGTTATTCTCCAGTGCTTAATCCGGAAAACAAGACATGGCACATAGACGAAATAATTGCGAATTCACTTAAACCGGATCCTCTGTTCGAAAAATTCTACAGGGAATTTCTCGCCCCGGAAGTGGCAGAATCAGGGCTTATAGGTTTTGAACTTATGGATCATTACCAGCTGCCGGCCGTGCTTTATTTTTCAAGGAGAATTAAAGAGGATTTTCCAGGGAAAAACATAATCATAGGCGGGCCGTGGTCTACCGCATCTCAAAGCGCATTCAGCAGCTGGAAAAAACTGTTTGATTTTATTGACTTTGCCTGTCTTTACGCAGGTGAGGAACCGGTAGAAGGAACATTACAGTTCCTTAAAGGCGAAAGGGAGAAAAAGGATATTCCAGGAGTGGTATGGTGTGAAAACGGCATTGTACGCGAAAATGAAATAAGGCCACTGCCTGACATAAAATCCGCCCCGGCACCTGATTTTACTGATCTGCCGCTGCATCTGTACCCATGGAAAGCCCTGCCGGTAAGAAACTCTGCCGGCTGTCCATGGGGCAAATGTCTTTTCTGCTATCACTGCTTTCCAGGAAACAAATATTACGAAAAAGATACAGCACGCACGGCGGAGGAGATGAAAGCGGTTGCAGATGCAAATAATTTCAGAAAACTGTCACTCGCGGATTTTTCTGTTTCTCCACAGGCATTGCTTGGAATAGCAAAAAATTTAATCAGGATAAAGGCAAATGTCAAATGGGATGCTCTCACAAGGGCAGATATGGCTTATTCCGACAAATTCGCCAGGGTTTTAGCTGCATCCGGCTGCAGACAGCTTTTTGTAGGCCTGGAAATTGAAGATGCTGAAGAAATAGAAAAACTTAATAAGGGAATAAAGACTTCCAACTTCGAAAAAATGCTTGAGAGCTGCATAAACAATGGTATAAGTATAGGTGTTTTTCTATTGAACTATCCGGGACTTTCCGAAGAAAAACTGAAAACAGGACTTGAGTACTGCAGAAACCTTCAGAAAAAAAGCCGTGGACAAATGTATCTTATCGTAAAAGATTTCGAACTTGGAAGAGCCTCCAACACCATAGGACATCTTGATGCCTTCGGCATAGTTCTTGACAAAGACGTGAACATGGATGTGCGCAGTTTCAGCCTGCCTTTCAAAACAACCATACCATGGAAAAAACTTTATGATTAGAGGTTAAAACTGCAGGAAAATTTTATGGAGAAAGGACTTGTTTTTGACTCACCGGATCTTGATGTATACAGCCAGATGGCCGCTGATGAAATTCTGTGTGGCTGTAATGCTGCCCCATATATTCTAAGATTCTTCAACTGGGCATCTCCCGGAATAACATATGGATATTCTCAGCGCCGCAGACAGGTGGAAGCCGCAGTCCGTATCGCCGGAAGCAGCATAAAAGATCTTGTACGCCGCCCAACAGGTGGCGGTATAGTTTTCCACGATGACGATGTAACCTTCTCTTTTATTTTTCCCTCCCCGGAACTGCTGTTCGAACCGCATAAGACATATGAACGTCTGCACACTGCGATAAACAGAAAATACCGCGAATGTGGTGAGGATTTTACACTTATGAGCGGCAGAACAGAAAGCTACGCAGTAAACAGTCCGGCCATGGCCTGTTTCTCAAAACCAGTCACTCTGGATATTTTATATAATGACAGAAAGGTTCTTGGCGGAGCACTCAGGAAAACAGGCACGAAAATGCTATACCAGGGTTCTTTTCAGTTTCCAGGGGCCAGGAAAAGGCAGGCTTTTCACCGCAGGATAATTGCATCTGCACTGTCTGAGGAATTCAGACTGGAATGGGAAACAGTTCTTTTTTCAGAAGAAATGCTGGAAGAACTAAGAATGCTTGCCGTTAACAAATACCGCACTGAAGAGTGGAACAGCAGGATTTAGGAGCATTTATGGCAGATAAAAAATTAATTCTTTTCGCTGACGACGACGAGCTTATATGCGATCTTTTTACCTTCGCACTCGACAGCGCCGGTTTCGATATTATCACCGCACATGATGTAAAAACCATTCTTCAGAAAATAGAAGAAAAAAAACCTGATATTATGCTGCTTGACCTCACTCTGGGGGATGAAAGCGGGGTTGATGTGCTAAAGCAGATGAAAAGAACTGATATACCTGTAATAATGCTTTCAGGCTACAATATGGAACAGCTTAAGGAAGAAGGTGTAACAAAGTATCAATGCGTAAAAGACTGTCTTACAAAACCGGTATCTCCGGATACCGTGACAGATAAAATAAAAGAAATTTTAGGACTGAAATAGTTGCAGCGGTCCGCGACACGGACTTATGAGCAGGAAAAAATATTTGCCGGCGCTTCCGTGTGTTTTATTCCGTACAGCCGCCGGCATTTTTTTGTTTCCTGCAGCCATTTCGGTATTATATACATCTTTCAGGATTTTTTTATTATTCTGCAGGGACAGAAGTTTTATACTGCCTCTTGTTTCCGGAGCGTCTGTTTATATTATTACCGCACTGCTGGAAGCAAGGTACAGAAAGAAAAAAAGAAGCGATATTTTATATATAGCCGCGCATGAAATATCACATGCTTTAGCTGCAATATTTTTCCTGGTTAAAGTCCAGGACATAAATATAGGCCGCAATAGCGGCAATGTAAAACTTTCCGGATCAAATTTCATAATAGGTCTTGCTCCTTATTTTCTGCCGCTTTACGCAGTAATCACGGTTATTGCCTACATAATATCAGGTTATGCCGCCCCTGAAATGCGTCTGTCAGCAAAACCATGGTTCACGGCTCTTGCCGGCTTTTTTCTCGCTTTTCATTTTATACATACGGCAGATATTCTCACAGGTCCGCTACAGCCCGATCTTCAGGAAGAGGGTGGCATTATATTTTCATTCCCGGTTATCATGATATTTTCAGGAACAGTCTCCATAGCACTGCTTCTGGCCTTAGGGCCGGAAAAACACGGCTTAACACAGACTGCCATGGAGTTCACTGCAGACATAAAATTATTTTATATAAAGGCGTATTATTTGCTTAAATATATTTATAATTATGTTTCCGGGACAGCAGTGCCGTTTATAAAAACTGTCCTTTTAGCCAAATGAAAATTTTCCGGCAGATTCTGGCGAGACTTATATTCTGGCCGCTTATAGCGGCCGGAATGCTTTTTGCCGTTTTCAATATATCAGTACGGATTATGCTGGACGAAGTGACACTGCGCAGCATAGTATCATACTGCCTGAGTGAGGCACTTAAAGGACAGGCTGAAATGACCTGGGCAAGGCTCTCCCCCTCCGGGGAGATACAGATACGCGGTCTACGCCTGCGCGATCCAGGACATCTTGAGGAAAATCTTCTTTCTGCGGAAAATGTTTTTCTTAAACTTTCCCCCATGTCTTTCATAAAGGGTGTTCCTGAGATAAAGGAGATAATTTTTGTCGCTCCGCGCATTGAGTTAATAAAGGAGAAGGATTCGCAATGGAATATTCAGAAATATGCCGCTGCCTACAAAAAAAATGAAAACAGCAGGCGCATTGCCGTAACCATACACGAAACCAATGTTCGTGATGCCGAAGTAATAATAACGGACCGTATTGATAAAACCAGGCATGAATTCCGCAATATAAACCTGGGACTGCATGAATTCAGCCCCGGATCCGGTTCTAAAATCGAGGCTTCAGCATCTTATACCGTTCAGGGACGCAAAAAAAATGTTGACGGACGTATATTCGCAAGAGGTATCATAAATCTGGCAGATTTCGATTTTTCAAAAGCTGAATTACAGGATCTTAACGGAAAACTTTTTCTGCAGAACCAGGAAATACCTTTCTCATGCAGCATATCCGGATTTACAGAACCTGTAATAAAACTGAAAACCTCCACGCCGGCTTTTGATCATACAAAACTGGATTATCTCTTTGAATCCGCTGTGGATTTTTCAGCTCCGGCACAGGACTGGAATATAAATATTTCTGCAGGTGGTGGAAAAATAACACTGTCCTCAGATTCTGATCCCCTGGACATAAATGTTGCAGGAAGCATAAACATATCATCACCGGCAGCATACAGGTTTGAAATATCCGCACCTCCATTACCGCTGGAAAATCTGCATAGTCATATAAACCTTATGGTAAAGAATCCGCACGGAAAGATAAAACCGTCACTTACCATTGTTTCCGGTCCGAAAGGCGAACCTGTACTTACTGATCTGACTGGTGATTTCTCAAATTCCAACTTCAAATATAAAACACTTACCGCCACAGGGCTGGACATGCTCCTGCATCTTACAGAAAATCTTGAAAACAGCAATGTTACCGTATATGACGGCCGTCTGCAGTTAGGGCCTCAGCGGCTTACCACACTGGTTCTTAACGGTTCCATATCAAAAAAAGAACTTGATATTTCATTCTCAGGAAGACTGAATTCAGACCCCACAAAAGGGAAAATGAATATTTATAATCCGTTTTCGCATGTAAAAAGCGTTTATTATACGGGATATTCAGAGGATCTTCAGTACAACACCGCAAAAACACTTATTTTCAACCTTATAGATCTTCTAAGCGATAAAACTCCAAGGCGCAAACGCAGATTCTCACAACTACAGTGGGTAAATCAGCTCAGGAATTCCATTCCTTCAGGATATTCCATGTTCACTATAGCATATAAGGCAGGCATATTCCGCCATGAATATCTTCAGGCCAGAAATTTCTATGTGACACTCTCAATGAACAGTCTTTCAGGTAAAATAGAGAATCTCAAAGGAAAACTTTCAATCAAGTCCGGTCAGGGCAAGCTGTTCAAGGTAGAAGAAAATTCAAAAAAAGACAGGATTCATTATCTGGCATCAATGCCTTTAAGATTTATAGATGAACTCAACAAGAAAAAGGCTTTTAAATTCGACAAGCTTGAAGACGTATCCTTCAAGGCAATGGGTGGAGATATAACAGCAGACAAAGGAATCGCCGTAATAGAAAACTTTTATATGGAAGGGGATGAATTCTCCGCATGTCTTACCGGCGAAGTTGATTTCATACATGAAAAAGTGGACCTTAAAATTTATACAATAATGGATAAGTACAGCAGAGGTGTACTGCCAGCGGGCCTTACTGATGCCAGCGGCAAATCGGCAATGGCTTTTTCCCTTACCGGTAAAATGGACAGCCCGCAACTGAATATGTTAAGCCCTAAGGATGCATCAAAACGTATAGCAGGAGCCGCACTTAAGGAACCCTCTGTAAGTTTTGGAAGAATAAAAAGGCTGTTAGGTGGAAAATGACCTGAATGCCACGGAGGAAAAGAAATATTTTATGGCGAAAATGAGAAAATTTGATTTTGTCAGTCTGCTTCGCGAGCATGGTGCTATCCAGAGCGGTCATTTTCTTCTTCCGAACGGATTTCACACACAGACTTACATACAGCCTTCAGTACTGCTTCAATACCCGCATCTGGCACGCAGAATAGCAGGCGAGTTATGTTCCCTGTTTCCTGATGAGGTAAATGTGGTTCTGGCTCCTTCAGCAGGCTCCATAGTTATAGCCCAGGAAGTCGCCCGGGAAAAAGGTGCCCGTTCAATATACACCGATCGTATAAATGGGGTTATGCTGTTAAGGCGTGATTTCAGGATAAACGAGGGTGAAAGGGTTCTTATAGCAGATGATGTGCTTAATTCCGGAAGACTTTGCAGCGAGGCGATGATGCTTGTGCGTGGCTATGGTGCGAGAACGACCGGTATTGCAGCAATTGTCGACAGATCTACCGGCGATCCCGGATTCCATGTACCAATACGCAGCCTGCTTTCATATCCCCTGCAGCTTTTCTACGCAGCCTCATGTCCGTTGTGTGAACAGAATATTCCGCTCACTGTTCCAGGCCTTGGACGGCTGCCTGATAATTTCCGCTGAAAATCCCTGATAATAAAATGAAAACAAAATTCGTAGCTTTTTTAACAGATTTCGGAACGGCAGATCCTTTTGTAAGTGTTATGAAAGGACTTGTTCTCTCCCGCGCGCCCAAAGTAACCATACTTGACATAACCCATGAGATTCCAGCGCAGGATATACATATGGCCAGTTTTTACCTTATGGCATCCATGAATTATATGCCGGAAGGCACGCTTTTCATGTGCGTTGTTGATCCGACAGTCGGCACAAAAAGAAAAATACTCTGGGCCAGGACAAAGCATTATCAGTTCATAGCGCCCGACAACGGACTTATAAGCTGGGTTGAGCAGAATGAACCACTTGAAGAAGTACGCTATATTGAAAACAAAAAACTCTTTTTGAAAAACGTAAGCATGACTTTCCACGGCAGGGATATTATGGCGCCTGTAGGAGGCGAAGTGGCAAATGGTCTTAAAGAAGAAGAAATAGGGCCTGTAACCACGGAATATATACAACGGCCTTTCCCGTTACCAGAGCAGGCCGGAAAGCGCATAAAAGGACAGATAATAGCCATAGATCATTTCGGCAACGCCATAACCAATATACGTGGAGGCACGTATCAGAATAATACCGTGTTTTCTATAGCTGACAGACTTATACACGGAGTAAAACCAACCTATGCTTCCGTAAATTCCGGCGAAGCTCTCGCACTTACCGGTTCATTCGGATTTCTGGAATTTTCCGTAAGAAACGGCAGTTTCGCCAAAACATTTGATGTAAAAATAGGATCAAAACTTGAAAGCCTGGGGACACTCGATGACTAATGAAATAATTCTTAATCTGAAAAAAACAGCCATGCGCCGCCGCGAAAGCGGCCATCTGTGGATATTTTCCAATGAACTGGAAAACATAGACACTTCAATTTCCGCAGGAACAATATGCAGAATACTGCGCCCTGACGGTGGAACCGAAGGCAGGGGTTTTTTCAACCCCAGAAGCCTTATAGCCGTACGACTGCTTCAGAAAGGCAAAACACCTCTTAACCCTGATTTCATTGAGGAAAGAATCAGTACAGCTCTCTCGTACCGCAGACAGGCTGGTATAGAAAAATACTGCCGCCTTGTATTCAGTGAATCAGATAATCTTCCCGGACTTATAATAGACCGCTACGGTGATGTTTTCATAGTGGAAATACTGTGCGCCGGGATGGAACAGCTGAAAGACAAAATAACAAGTGCCATTGTAAAACTTTTTCGTCCAAGGGCCGTTCATTACCGCAATACAAGCCGCTTCCGCGAACTGGAGGGACTGGAGATATATGAAGAAACAGAATATGGTTCCCTGCCCGATGAAATATCTATAGAGGAAAACGGTCTTAACTATATAATTCCAATTCCTGACGCGCAGAAGACAGGCTGGTACTACGACCAGCGTGAAAACCGTGCTTTTCTGGAACCATATTTCACAGGCAGACGTGTACTGGACCTGCACACATATCTGGGCGGGTTCGCTCTTACAGCGGCACGTTCCGGCGCAGCGCAGGTATGGGGAGTGGATTCTTCCGCGAAAGCAATAGAATATGCAGAGAAGAACGCTTTAATGAACGGTCTCGCAGACCGTGTCATTTTCCAAAAGGCAAAGGCCGAACATATGCTTGAAGCGCTGGAAGCGGGCCTGCTTCCTGAGAAACCTGATTTCATACTGCTTGATCCGCCAAATATCGTGTATAATAAAAAATGTCTTTCCCAGGGCATTAAAATGCTTTCAAAAATGGTTTACCAGGCTGTCACGGCACTTCCGCAGGGCGGTCTGCTTGCCGTTTCAACATGTTCAAACCATATAACGCGTGAACTTTTTACAGAAAGCCTTGCAAAAGCCGCAGGCAAAACAGGCCGTACGGTGAGTCTTATGGAACTGCGCGGCCAGGCGAAGGATCACCCGGTAATACTGGGAATGCCGGAAACCGAATACCTGCATTTTGCACTGCTTAGAATAATGTAAAAAACACCCTGAATGCACAGAAAATTACCGTGCATAACAATAAAAAATCCGCCTTTACCGGCGGATTTTTTTATCACTTTCAGAAATATTTTTCTATTTATTACGATGGAGGAATCTCCGGAAATAAAAAATTGCCGCGGGATGGGATCGAACCATCGACGCCTGGTTTTTCAGACCAGTGCTCTACCACTGAGCTACCGCGGCAACTGTGGTAATACTGCTATATTTATATGATAGCATTTTTTTAAGAATTTTCAAATACTTATTTTCCACACATTGCGGAAAATTCCTCTTCCGTAAGTATTTTCACTCCCAGCTTAAGCGCTTTTTCATATTTTGAGCCTGGATTTTTTCCGGCTACTACATACGAGGTTTTACCTGACACAGAAGAAGTTTCCTTTCCGCCAAGAGACCTTACAAGCGCCTGCGCCTGCGCACGGGTAAGAGACTGAAGTTCACCGGTAAATACAAATGTCCTGCCCGAAAAAAGATTACCGGCGGTGTTTTCCGGCTCTTCCATATTGACTCCAAGAGCAGACAGCTGTCCCGCAAGTTCCCTGTTGAATTTTTCGGAGAAAAACTCTGTTACGGCCGCTGCCGTAACAGGTCCTACATCATGCAGAGACGCAAGTTCATCTGCGGAGACATTGAGAAGTTTTTCCATGTTTTTGCAGTATGCAGCTATAATACGCGCGTTTTTTTCTCCTGTATGGCGTATGCCAAGCGCAAAAACAAGACGGGACAGAGGCTGTTTTTTGCTCTTTTCTATTTCAGCTATCAGATTATCTGCCCTCTTCGGTCCAAAAAGTTCCAGCTGCAGAAGCTGCTCCCTGCCGATACGGTATATATCTGCAATATTCCTGACAAATTTTTTTTCTATAACCTGTGAAACAACAGCCTCACCGAAACCTTCTATGTTCATGGCATCCCTGGAGGTAAAATGCCTTAGAGCCCTTTCAAACTGTGCAGGGCAGGATGGATTAACACAGCGAAGCGCCACCTCGCCTTCGGCATGGAACAATTCCCCCCCACATGATGGACATTCTTCCGGAGGAACAATATCTGTCTCGGATCCAGTGCGGCATTCCGGACGCGCTTTTACAACTTTCGGAATGACTTCCCCTGCACGCTCTATAATCACATGATCGCCTTTTTTTATTGCGAGCCTTTTTATCTCATCGAAATTATGCAGTGTAGCGCTGGAAATTGTTACACCGGCGCACTGAACAGGCTGCAGTACCGCTACAGGTGTAACAACACCTGTACGGCCAACCTGGAAAACAACATCTTTCAGAACAGTTTCAGCCTTCTGCGCCGGATACTTAAGCGCTATTGCCCACCGCGGACTTTTGGCGGTACTTCCCAATATGCCACGCTGGGAAAGTGAGTCTATTTTCACCACAAGGCCGTCAGCCTCAAACGCATTGGTAAAGCGGTCTTTCTCAAACTGATCGTAAAGTGCTGCAACCTGTTCAGCAGTCGCACATGGCTCCTTGCACAAGGCGGTTGTTGAAAAACCGAACTCACGGCATATACGCAGATATTCCCAATGGGAATCCGGTTCAGTCATGCCTTCCATATATCCATATGAATGAACGGTAAATTTAAGACGCCGGCCGGCTGTAACACGTGGATTTTTCTGACGCAGGGAACCGGCTGCGGCATTACGCGCATTTACAAAAGGTTCCTCTCCTGCGGCAATTGCCTCATCACGTAACAGTTCAAAATCAGCACGGTCCATATAAACCTCCCCCCGTGCCTCAAAATATGGTGGAGGATTTTTTGTATTAAGTACAAGAGGAACATTTTTTATTGTGCGGACATTTAAAGTAACATCCTCGCCTGTATTTCCATCTCCTCTCGTGGAAGCGCGCACAAGCCTGCCGTTTTCATATTCTATGGAGCAGGAAAGTCCATCAACCTTTGTTTCAACAACAGAAAGGAATGCTGCTCCGGCAAGAGCCTTTTTCACGCGTTCATACCATGCGAAGAATTCCTCTTTTGAATATGTATTCTCAAGGGAAAGCATGGGAATACGGTGTATAACAGGAGCAAAGGTATTTGTTCTCTCTCCGCCCACACGCTTTGTGGGCGAGTCTTCAGGAGCATAAAGAGGATACTGTTCCTCCAGTTCGCGCAGACGGCGCATCAGGGCATCAAATTCAATATCCGATATTTCCGGAGCATCGTCCACATAATACAGATGCTCATGCCGCCTGATTTCGGCGCGTAAACTCTCCATTTCCTCCCGGGGATCCCGGTTGGTCATTTAACAAGTTTATGGTGGCGGGCCACATTATCAAGTACGCCGTTTACGAATTTGCCTGATTTGTCAGTGGAAAATTTTTTTGCCAGTTCTATGGCCTCATCTATAACAACCGCCACAGGTGCGGATGCCAGAATCATCATTTCGCATACTGCCATACGCAGAATGGCCCGGTCTACTGCCGGCATACGCTCTATTTCCCAGTTCTTACTTACACTCTCTATTACCCCGTCTATCTCCTCCATATTGTTTACCGTGGAGGAAAAAAGTTCCTTGTAAAACTCAAACAGTGTGGAATCCTTAGAAGATTCCAGCCTGGAAAAACTTTCAATAATGGAATCAGCGTCAAAATGCGCAACATCTGTTTCATACAGAGACTGCAGACAGTTTTCTCGGGCTAATCTTCTTTTATTCATATTCAAATACGGCTCCTGCCGTGGGTCAATCAGAGAACTTGATTAATATATGATACATTTTTTTTATATGCCTGGAAAACACACGTCTTATTCTTCAGTCCCGGAGATACGGCGCTGTTTTTTCTTTTCGGAATTTATTTTCTTGCCCTCAAGCCTGCGCTCACGCGAAGCCAGCGTAGGTTTAGTTGGTCTGCGTTTTCTTGGCTCCCGCAATGCCCGCGCTATCATTTCAAGCAGCCTTGCACGAACAGCATGCCTGTTTTTTTCCTGTGAGCGGAATTCATCTGACTCAATAAGAATCGCTCCATCTTTAAGAAGCCTCTCTCCAGCTATGCGTTCAAGACGTTCACGGGCTTGAGCCGGCAGGCCGGCCAGCGCCGGGTAATAACGCAGCTGAACAGCAGTTGATACTTTATTCACATTCTGTCCACCGGGACCACCGCTACGGACAAATTTCTCTTCATACATTCCCGGTTTAAAAAACTCTTCAGGCCTGAACATAAATCCTCCGGACAACCAGTACTTTGTATTTAAACCATAATCCTGACACGATGTGTACCGCCCTTATGACACCCTGAAAACATACACATCATTTAACCGGCCCAAACCGGGAAATATCAGTTTTAATATGAATACAGTTTAAGCAGCAGAGTACGCAGTTCATGTAATATATTCAGTGGTCTGCCTCAGCCGGACGAGCTTCATTAACTTTAATTATGCGCCCGCAATATTCACTTGAGTCAAGTCCGGCTATTGCGGTCATGGCCTCATTATCATTGGCCATCTCCACAAATCCGAATCCGCGCGACTGCCCGCTATATCTGTCAACAGCTATCCTTACGCTGACCACACGCCCGAAACGGGAAAAAAGCATCTCAAGTTCATCTTCTGTAGTACTAAAAGGTAAACTTCCAATATAAAGTCTCCTGCTCATAAATTCCTCTTTAATTACTTGAAACCAGACATTTCCAAATTCCGTTTAAACAGTAAAAAACGTTTTTTCACAGCGGAACCTGTTCACTCAACCTGTCTAAGTGTGATTTTCTTTGTCCCGGCGGGAATCTGCGCGTATGCATACTGTCTGCGCATATCTGCATCTATACCGGATGACATAAGAAGAGGATTTACAGAATACAGAATTTCAACATTATTTTTTTCTGTTTTAACATCTTTGATTGAAAAAATACCGTGCGGAAACTCTGACATTGACACAAGAACCACAACAGAATTTTTTTTAAAATCGTTCTCAAGTTTTATTCCGTATGTATCCGCAAAAGTCTTCCATACAGAACCGGAACTGAAAATCTTATAATCTACCGGGGCAGTAATAAGTGTTATACCGGATTTCTCAAGTGGCATTCCCGGTTCCGGAACACCTTCAGAATAATCCAGTTTAACCGGCATCTCACCTGAAGGCTGAAGTAGTATTTTTCCATCACTTACATCTTCCCTGAAAGTCACAGAAGGTTTTGCAGGAGAAGAGAGTTCATTAAGCATCTGAACGGGATTCTTGCGTTTTACAGCCACTCCCTTAAAATCTTTCATCTTCACAAGCATTCCGGTAGAATCTTCAGGGTTGGTTTCTGGAGACATATCGTATTTTTCCGAAGGAAGACCGCCCTGAACAACTTTGGATTTTATCGAGGGCATTGTGTAGATTCCTTTCATACTCTCGTCGTGAGCAATTTTATCCGTATCTATTTCTTTTTCTACCGGGTGCAGTCTGGCCGCAATACTGCCGATTCCTACAACAACTGCGCAGAGAACTGCAAGTCCGATAATCACATAAAACATCCTGCGAAGAATTTTTTCTTTATCCATATTTCAATTGTACAATAATTTGTATAATAAGAGATAATATACAGATCCCATTCTGTAGTGGGATTTTATTTCGGAGATATTTATGAAATACTGGGCTTATGTGAACAATGAAATACTGGGTCCCTATGAGAAAGACGAGATAAAGGCTCTTCCTGCCTATTCCCCCTCGCTGCTCATCTGCCCACAGACTCCTGTAGGAGAAAAAACAGAAGAGTGGAGAGAAGTTTCATCCTGTCCTGATTTTTCGGAAAGTACGGTAATAGACTCCCCGGTTATCTCCGAACAGATTCCTGATCAGATAGAAACAGGTTCACTGCAGATAGATCACAATTTCAGCATGTCGAATTCCGGCAGACTTAAATCCGCAAGAATAGGACAACTTCAGCCGCTCGACCCAATAAGCCCGAGTTCAAGCGGAATACATTCAATTCCGACAAACAAGCTGGAAAGATCCGGCAGAATCAAAATTTCAGACACATGGAACCTGGCAGCCGCTGAACAGCAGGAAGCTGCAAATCCGGCACAGCAGGCTGAAATCACTCCGGCAGCAGCGCCAGAAGCAGCTTCCCCGGCGATGGAACAGCCTCCTGTACAGGATGCCTTTAAGGATCTTTACAACATAGGTAATGATACGCCCGCGGCAGCCACTGAAACAAATGCAGAAGCACCTGCGGCAGCCCCTTCAATAGAACCTTCCCTTACTATAGAACCCATGGGTGGTATGACGGCTCCGGCCCCTGCGGCCCAGCAGCCTCTGGGAGCCATGCCAATGCAGAACACACAGGAGTTCTCTCTTGGAGATCCGAAAACACCTGCTCCTGCAGTACAGCCTGTTCAGCAGCCTGCTGCCTCAGCGGCTCCTACAATTCAGCCACAGCAGCAGACAGCATTCATAGAAGCCGAGAGGGCGGAAATAGAAGGACTGAAACAGCAGATAAATAATATCTCCCAGAATACAGTAACCAAGGAAGATTTCACTATGTCTGTAGATCCGATCAAGATGAAACTTGATCAGTTCGACGATATGTTTGCCTCCATAAGAAACAATCAGAACCAGCAGCAGGAAGATCTGATGTCCAAGTTAAACAGTCTGGAAAACGCTCTTTCTTCACTTACCAGTAATATGGGACAGGTACAGCAGAATAATTTTGAGCCGATGCCACAGCAGAGCATGGGGACTTTTGA
This sequence comes from uncultured Elusimicrobium sp., assembly GCA_902783485.1. GTDB lineage: Bacteria > Elusimicrobiota > Elusimicrobia > Elusimicrobiales > UBA9959 > CACZRG01. The sequence goes on along the minus strand of CACZRG010000054.1, from coordinate 569 downwards.
ATCCGTATCTCTTACTCCTGCGGACTCAATGAAAGGATACGAAAATTCAGCTTCACTTACTCCTGCCGATCCTTCAGAATCCCTGAAAAAAGAAGGAAAGAAGAAAAAAGAGGTTATACAGGACAGTGGGGCAAAAGCGGAAAGCACAAATATAATTGTGCGTTTCTTTAAATGGATATTCAAACTCATAATAACACTGGTACTCCTTATTGCACTACTTGTAGCCGCCGCCATAGGACTCAAGAAATATGGTGTTTATGATGTATCCCCGACACTTGTAAATCTTATAAACCAGTACGTTCCTCAGTACAAAAACATAATTGTTCCTATGCTGCTTGAAGAAAATGACTGGAAGGCAGGAAATAGCGAAACGTCCAAAGACGGAGAGCTGGCAGGTGAACCTAAAGCTGAAGAAGTTCCCGGAACAGATACCGGAGCAATGCTTACTCCAGAACAGGAAGCTTCCGCTCTTTCAGCTGTAAAAGAATTCAGAAAAGCAGAAAATGGCCCCATGCTTGAAGAAAAGTTAAAGGATATTCCCGGATACAAAGATGAAGGCTGGAAAGTAA
>CACZRG010000053.1 GCA_902783485.1 uncultured Elusimicrobium sp. | reverse complement strand
CATATTTTCCGTCCTATCTTTTTGTATTTTTCGGTACCGTTCAGTTTTGCAAGTATTGCTGCCTTGTCCCTCTCAGAGCTATTAAGGAATTTGTCAAATTCTCCTTGGGCAAGCATAATGGAACGGCAGAATTGCGAGTAGTCCAGCTGTGTTATCCTCTGTGTTGCCGCGGCAAGATTATGTCCTTTTCCTGATTCTATTGTTTCCCCTGGCAGTGACTGGGAAATATCCGTTATTATAAAGTCCACACTCTGTAGCTTGCCATCAGGATTATTTCTTGCCCTATGTTGTGTAAATTCGGAACGAAACCTGCCTTTTGAACATTCGTATTCCACGGCGGCCATACAGTATCCGCAATCCCTGTTCATTATGTCATTGGTTTCTCCTTTGATTTCCTGACGAGGTGTTTTGCCGTATAGGGCAAGCGTGATTGCGTCAAGTATGGTTGTCTTTCCAGATCCTGTTTCGCCGCATATAACAAACTGATTGTGATTTTCCGCGAAACTGCTGTCACACAAATCTATGATCCAGTGTCCCTTCAAGGAATTAAGGTTTTCAAATTCAATTTTAAGTATTCTCATTTTTATGCCTCGTTTTCAACCTGTTCGGCTGCTTCCCTAAACAGTGGAAGATATTTGTCTATCAACTCCTGTTCCTTATTCTTTTTTTCCTCATCAGTCAGGCCAGAGAGAATGTCATTGCTCTTGCTTAAGATAAGCATTTTGAATATGTCATCCTGATCCATATTCCTTATTTCCCGCATATCACGGCTCTGCATAGTGTATTGTTGTACGCTTTTTATTGCCTTTCGGCTTACTATCTGTATATTTTCAGGAAGTTCCTTCGCAATCTTGTCAATTTCAGCGTGAATGCTTATTCCATCCTCCGGAACAAAGCATATCTCTATATATGTTTCTCCGGATATGCCTTTGTATTCCTGCAATTCCCTTTGTATCTTATCCCATTTCCCTGATATTCTGCGATAAGCAGTGTCAGACGGAACTTTTATTTTTTTTGTGCTTACAGCAAATTTTCTGGTTCCAGTATTCCTGGAAAAATCTACGGCAAGCACATTTCTTTCATATACTACCTCGTCAAACCCCAATATGAATGGAGATCCTGAATACATTATCCTCGGATTCCCTCCCGCCATGCTGGAATAGTGTATATGTCCCAGGGCTACATAATCAAATCCGTCAGGAAAGGAGGACTCATGTACCGCACCAAGGTTTCCTACAATATCAAGCATACGAGTTCCATCGTCGGCTTTGATTTCTGTTTCATGACCAGCAAGCCGTCCTTCCAGATTTGCAGCATAAAGATGTCCTGTAGCTATTATTGGAATATCCCTGTCGGCACGCAGTTTTTCCGCCACCTTGAATGTTTCGGAATAAAGATTGGAATAAGCCTTATCTGAAAAGGTTTTTGTGTCGCTGACATTACCTATGTCATTTTCCGGTGTTTGCTCAGCATAGCGGCGGAGCTCATATTCACGCATATATGGTACGGCGGCACATATTCCTGTTGCGTTGCCGCTTTCATCATAAAGCTCAAAAACCATGTCTTCCGGATTTAAATCGCTGGCCGAGCCTATTACATGTATGTTTAGCAAGCCCAGAATGTCCTTTTCCGAATCCAGCAACATTCCTGAATCATGATTGCCGCCTATTATAACTACGTTTTTACAGACAGTTTCTGCCAATGAGGCCAAAAACGTTATGTACTGTCTGCGGGATTCAACAGGAGGATTTGCAGAATCGTAAATGTCGCCGGAAACAATCAATGCCTGCGCACCCTGTCTTTTTATTTCTTCCTTGAGCCATTTCAGGAAAGATGAAAATTCCCTGTTCCTGTCTATTTCATGCATCCTGTTGCCCAAGTGCCAGTCAGAAGTATGTATTATTTTCATAATATAATCTTAAAATCACTCAATATGATTATATAAGACATTTTTGACAGCATTGTGTCAAAATGCTTTTTTCTAATTGCCAATTGCTATGAAAACGCAGACAAAATCAATTTTTAACGTTTTATGCATCATTGGAATGACAATTTAAGGAATTACTGAATTATTCATTACTAATTGCCAATCGTTCATTAAAAAAAACGGACTTTTCCATGTTTCCCTATGCTGTCTCCGGGAATATCACATCTTTCCCTGTGGCGGCCAGTTCCGCCTCGTAGTTGCGGCAACGTAGGTCCGCACCGAGATCACATAATTTCATTTTACCTTCTCATACCCTCAGTCTTTGTGGTATATACGAAGTATGAATGCAATTCCTCTGGCAACCGCTGTGTTTTAGAATCCTCCTGGATTTTATTTGAAATATTATATGCCGATTTTCAT
>CACZRG010000052.1 GCA_902783485.1 uncultured Elusimicrobium sp. | reverse complement strand
CATTGTTCTTATCGCAATAGGTGCCAGGATACTTATAGGCCACCTGTTTTAAACTGTTTGAAGATTTCACCAAAAACAATGTTTTTTATTTCCGTTTAAATCTGCCGCCACCGTAATTCTTATACCTGTCAGCGCCTTTTTCATAATTTCCGGAAGAACTGCCGGGTCTTTCCGGAACATCTTTTTTCTCATATCCACCACGGCTTATATAAGGTCTGTTTCCGGCAGGTTCTAGTGGAATTACGAAAATAAGTATAAAATACCCAAGTATCCCTCCCACACCAAAAGTAAACAGTGTAAGCAATGTATATATTATACGCGGTATTACCGGATCAATACCGAAATAATTCGCTATTCCGCCAAGTATTCCTGCGAATGTTCTCTCATTTCTGCTGCGGTAAAGTCTTTTCATAGCAGATATATTTTAACATAAAGGGCTTTTTCAGGGCAGATTTCCACTGCAGGGCCGGTGTTTTGTAAAATATATGTGGAAGTTGAAATAATGACATTACTTTTTTTACGTGACTTAAGCAGCAGAGGCAGAAAATTCATAAAAGAAAGCCTGTCGGAACAGAATGAAGATTCAGTATATCATATAGAAGAGGGCGATATAAGCCTTGCTCCTGTGCCGGCTGAAAGTGCCTCCATGATTTTCACATTTCTACGCGACCTTTCTCCTGAAATGGAAAAATATCTTTCAGAAAATCTGCATCACGGTCTTGCCGGTACAAATTAAAACACTCCGCCTTGTCCGCATTTTTGTCAAGGCCTTGACAGGACTTGACATTTCCCGCTTCTTTTAGTTTTAATATTACAAGCCGGGCCGGAAACAATTATGACCGGGCCATTTTACGGAGAATTATGAAAAAAATACTTTTTGCCCTGCTTTTAGCAATGCCTGCAGCAGTTTTTGCGGCCGGTTCCGCCGAACGCATTGATTTTACAGATATAGATCTGACAAAACTGCCTTTCATAGAAGTTCCGGCAGCCGCGGCTCCTGTTTTTGCCACGGACACAAAACTGCCTGAAACCAAACCGCCTCTTAAGGCAGTACGCTCGGAAGACTACTATTTCAATTCATACATTCTGAAAGCTGTTGAATATATTAAAAAGAATTATGGCCTTAAAGGATATAATATTCATGCGGCTCTTACGCATGATATTAATTACGGCACATACGGCACAATAAAAGCCATCAAGGCTCCGCAGACAATGTGCGTAGCTGCAGCGATGGAAACAATGCTTACCGCATATCAGATTTATGCAAATGAAACAGGCGATTACAGTCTGTACAATTACCTGCCAAAATCCTCTTATGAGCGGCTTGGCGCCGGTGATCTCAGAGGACATATCTGGGTGAATCATAATTTTAATTCCTGGGGTACTGCAGATGCACTGCGGAATTTCGGAATGGGCGTAAAGGTCAAATTCCAGAATCTGCTGCCAGGTTCATTCGTAAACATCAACCGTACAACAAAAACAGGACATGCCGTTGTATTCATCAATTACCTTACTTCTGACGGAAAAGAGCAGAATTATTACAATAATAAAGTTATAGGTTTCAAATATTTCTCGTCCCAGGGCAAAGCGCAGGCCGGACAGGGAGGATTTGATTACCGGTATGCCATATTCAGTCAGTTCGGCTGCCCGGAGATAAACAACGGAACCAATATCAAAAGGGACTGCAATGTTATATATTCCGAGAATCAGAATTATCTGAACACCGGCATGATGCTTAGCCCGAAATACTGGACAGGAGAAAAGCCAACTGTGCAGTCCAGTGGATTCAGCGTCTTTGATGGAAACTATTTCAACGGCGTCACAACAGACGACAATCTATACTAATATAACAGGACAAAAGTAAACAATAAAAAGGCCGTCTTTCGGACGGCCTTTTTATTTGTTCTTACGGGACTATCTTCCGTAATTCAGATTTCAGGCTTATAATGCCTGCTTTTTTATCGCCGAAAGCCTCCACGACGACGTATTCTGCCACGCACACTTCCCGTCTTTGCAGCACCTTTATTCCCTTTTTTTCCTGAATTTCGTAAATGTGGAAACCGGCTGCCATGATGATGTCTGCCGGAACTGCCACTGCGGCTGAACCGCGACGGTGGAACAGGGCGGCGCCTGCGTCTGTCAAAATACCGCTTTTCCGGAGTATCATCATCGAAATATGCCGAATCCATTATAAGCGAACGGCGGGGCGGTTTGTAATCCTTGTCAAAACGCAGGGCAGGCTTTTTTAAATTGTTTTGCCTGTTATTTTTTCCATGCCCGCCCTTTTCAGGCACAATGATTTTTACAGTATGCCGTTTACCAGAAACAGCCTTTTCAGAAGAAATTTTCTTTTTATAGTAAACAGTATTAACCGTTAAAGCTTCACTGTTTTCAACGTCAATGTCGGTACCGTATGCTTTTCCAGTTCTTCTGCCATTCTTTTTCTTTTTGACAGCTGGATTTTCTTTTTCCAAAACGGGATTTTTTTCTTCAGACTTTTTTGTCTTTTTGCTTTTCTTTTTTACGTCATCGAGCCAGAATATAGAACCAGGCTCAACCTGGCTTTCCCAGTAATCCGCCCTGGACTTTCTTTCCTTTATGCTTTTTTTTCTGACTGTTTTACGTCCTTTTTTTACTTTTACGGCTGCTTTTTCTATCTCAGACTGCTGCCAGAATTCAGAGTCTGTCTGAACCTTTTCCGGAGTTACAGGAACAGAATCTGAATACACATTATTATCATCAAACGCAAATTCAGGAGCGGGAGAATTCCCGGTTTCAGGAACCGGCATATCCTGCTGAATAAATCCTGCGGCTTCAGCCGCTTTACGCGCCTTGCGCATGGCTGCTTCCTTGCGGCGTGCGGCAAAAATATTACGTGGCTTCTTTACCGGGTCATTCTCACTGCCTGCCATCTCGCGGCGTGGCAGACGTTTTTCACCTTTCGGACGTGCGACAGTACCCTTAACAAATTTATCCGCTGTAAATTCCGGCAGCCTGACCACTGTAAGCTGCTTGCGTATCATCTTTTCTATTGCACGTATTTCAAATTCCTGGTCCGGAGCAGCAAAAGTTATTGAATGTCCCGGATGTCCGGCACGGCCCGTCCTTCCAATGCGGTGCACATAATTTTCTGTTTCATCAGGAAGATCGTAATTTATTACAAGTTCTATTCCAGTAACATCTATTCCGCGCGCGGCGATATCAGTAGCTACAAGTATGCGGTATTTCCCGCTTTTAAAGCCTTCAAGGGCCTCTTTGCGCTGATTCATGGACCTGTTTGAATGAAGCTCCGCTACACTGTGAGGAAAACTTCTTATAAGCTTAGCTATTTTCTTCGCATTGTATCTGGTACGTACAAAAAGCAGAACACTGCCCCAGTATGTATCAAGCAGCCTGCCAAGCAGTTCCGTTTTCTTTCCCCGCTCAACAATATAAAGTTCCTGCTTCACCAGTTCCGGGGCTGTACCCTGAGGCGACACCTCCACGCGCGCCGGATTTTTCATATATCTGCGCACAAGCGAGGCTATCTCATCAGGCATTGTAGCGGAAAAAAGCATGGTCTGCCTGTCTTCCGGCAGAAATTTCATTATTCTTTCCACCTGCGGAAGAAAACCCATGTCAAGCATTCTGTCTGCCTCGTCCAGAACAAAAGTATGAACATCAGACAGATCCGTATTCTTCTGGCACAGATGTTCTATAAGACGGCCAGGAGTGGCTATTATAATATCAGGATTTTCCTTAAGCTGCTTATACTGAACACTGCCACTCGCGCCACCGATAATAACAGCAGCCTTAAGTTCCATTACAGGCAGGAATTTTTCTATATTCTCAGCAGCCTGAAAAGCAAGTTCTCTCGTTGGAACAAGCACAAGTCCACGCCCGCCGGAGGAATTTATCTTCTGCAGCATAGGCAGGGCAAACGCAAGGGTTTTGCCTGTACCTGTCTGCGCCAGCCCTATAACATCGCTTTTGTTCAATGCCTTGGGAATGGCTTTCTTCTGTATAGGCGTAGGCTCTGTAAAATTCATAGAGTCAAGAACGCCTAAAAGTTTCGGGTTCAAATGCAGGCTGTAAAAGCCGGAATGTTTTTCGCTCATCTTCTTCTGCGCGTTGCGCTCTGGTTCCAGCCACGGTTGGCTGCGGCATGTTCATATCCCCAAAGTTTCTCTTCCGGGATAGCCGGATGTTTCATCATCTCTATTTTCACGCCTGTAAGTTCCTCAATGCTCTTGACGTCACTGCCCTGATCCGGACGCACGAAAGTTATCGCCAGACCATCTTTTCCGGCGCGTCCGGTCCTGCCTATGCGGTGAACATAAGCGTCATTTTCAGCCGGAATATCATAATTTATAACCATTTCAATACCAGTAACATCAATGCCACGGGCGGCAATATCCGTAGCAACAAGCACGCGGTATTTTCCGTTCCTGAAGCCTTCCATGGCTTCCTGGCGCTGCCCCATTGATCTGTCGGAATGAAGTTCCGCAACACTGAATTTCGCGTGATGTATAATGGAGGCCACCTTTGAGGCATCATAACGTGTTTCAACAAAAATCAGCACCTGTCCTGTGTGTTCCTCAAGCAGTTTAAGTGTAAGAAGCGGCTTAAGGGAAGTACGCATTACATACATCTGCTGATGGACTTTTACCGCCGTTGAGCCTGAACGGCTTGCCTCAACACGGAAAGGCTCTTTCATATATCTGCCTGCAAGGTCCATCACCTCATCGGGAATTGTAGCAGAGAACAGCATGGTCTGTCTTCTATCCGGAAGCGTGCGTATAATACGGTTTATCTGTGGCGCAAACCCCATATCAAACATACGGTCAGCCTCATCCAGTACAAGTATGCTGACATCATTGGTGCGCAGACTGCCATGCTGTATATGGTCATTCACGCGGCCAGGAGTGCCTATTACAATGCGCGGTCCGCCACGAAGTGCGCGCAGCTGGCGGTCCCTGCTTTCACCACCTATAAGGCATACTGTTTTCATTTTTGTGGCAGGAGCAAAAAGAGCGCAGACATCGGCTACCTGCCGGGCAAGTTCCCTTGTGGGAAGCAGGATAAGGGCACGGCCCCGGCCAGCCGCCGAAAGGCGCTGTAGTATGGGCACAGCAAAAGCTATGGTTTTTCCTGTTCCGGTCTGTGCTATTCCTACAATATCCTTGCCGGAAAGAGCTTCCGGTATGGCTTTTTTCTGTATGGGTGTTGGCTTTCTGAATCTGTTTTTATTGAGAATTTCAAGTAGTTCCGGAGATATTCCGAGAATGTCAAAACCGGATTTTTTCTGTTTTCTGGGTTTTATAAGGCGCAGAAACCTGATACCGGCCTTTTTAAATATTTTATTCATAATAATATCTATATTATACTTTTTCTCCCTGAAAGCCATAAATAGGCCTTTAGTCCCTTGTCGATATGGGAATAAAGAACCTTGAACAGACAGATGTTCCGGCATAGAATATATTAGAGACGCATTGCGCCTGTTCAGGATAAAAATGAAACATTCCATATTTTCTGCTGCACTTATTTTCGCCATGACATTTGCAGGCAGTCAGGTCTGCGCTGATGATTCCGTCATTTCCCTACTCAGACTTGAAGCCGGTAATGTGCCCGCTGTTGAAATACCTGATGTGAGCGCACCGGTTATTATTGAAGAGAAAAAAGCCCTGCCTGATGATGTATACAGACTTTCAGGTGAAGAACTTTTCCAGTACCTTCACAAGTATACCATTCCAATGAAACATATTCACAACTATACAGATGCCAAAGGTTATATGTATGGTATTGCAGATAATCAGGGCTGTGATGGCATTGAACACGGCATTCTGACATTTTATTCCCAGGTATGCGCCCCCGGAAACAGCAGACGTGGAGATGATTACAAAGAGAACGGCGACGAAAACAAGGATGGTGTTATTGATAAATACATAAACGCCGAACATATATGGCCACAGAGTTTCTTCGGCAAGCAGCTGCCAATGGTTTCCGACCTGCACCACCTTCAATCTACTTTTGGTACACCGAACAACCGCCGTTCCAATTTCAAATTCGGTTATGTAAGCCAGGCAGATGCCAGATACAGCACTGCCTCAGGAACACGTGGAACCGGAGGAAGATATGAACCATGTGACGCAGTAAAAGGCAATGTTGCACGTTCCGTACTTTACTTTGTTACACGATATTATGACAAGGACATACGCCAGAAAGTGGACTACCGTTCTTTCTGGACAGACAATATAAATATGTTCCTGCAGTGGAACCGGCAGGACCCGCCTGACGCACGTGAAATAGAGCGCAACAACCGTATTGAATTGTTTCAGGGCAACAGAAACCCGTACGTGGATGATTACACACTGGCTGACAGGGTAGGCGCCGAAGTATTCGCCAGTCACTGATTTCTGTGCAACATAAAGAATGAAAAAAGCCGCTGAAAAGCGGCTTTTTTCATTCCTATCCGGTTTTTCATTTCCGTTTTTTATTTAGGTATTCCGTCTGTGAGAACCTCGTGGCCAGCAACGTTTATCAGAATGTCATCTTCTATGCGGCAGCCACCAACATTCATCCATTTTGCCAGTTCTTCCCGGTTAAGGAATTTATCATATCTGGCACGGCGCTCCGGGTGATTCAGAAGCGGCTCCACGAAATATATTCCCGGCTCAACGGTCATTACAAAACCCTCGCGCAAAGGCATATCAACACGTATGGAAGCCCCGGCATAAGTATTGTTTTCTCGGCCTTTGATTTTTCCACCTACGTCACGCACACGCAGTCCAAGCATATGCCCTGTTCCATGTGGCAGGAACATTCCCACCGCCCCTGTCTCAACAAGAGCATCTGTCGTACCGTGGAAAATACCAATATGTTTCAGGCCGTCCGCTATAACAGTAGCGGCGGCAATATGCACATCACGCCATTCCACACCCGGAGCGGCCTTCGCTATGGCCGCTTTCTGTGCCTCAAGCACAATATCATAAACAGCCCTGCAACGCGGTTCAAACTTTCCTCCCGCCGCAATTGTGCGCGTGACATCGCATGAATACTCGTGAATCTGCGCACCGGCATCTATCATAACCATTTCCCCATTTTTTACCTCACGCGGTCCTGGAGAAAAATGAAGCACCGAGGCATGTGTTCCTGCGGCCACAATGGTATCAAAGCCCGTTCCATGCGCACCGTTCCTCAGAAATTCAGCTTCAAGTTCTATCTGAATACGGCGCTCGGTAAGCCCGGCAAAAGCCGTTTCCGGATTTTCAACAAGACTTCTCGCCCTGGCAAAGCCTGATGCCGCAGCTTCAACAGCAAGACGCATAAGAGCAAGCTCCTCAAAATCCTTTGGGCGGCGGCAGTCATCTATGATTTCAGAAATATCATCTGAAATTTCAAATTCACAATTGGCCGGGACACTGCCTGTCACAACCGTTTTCCTGCCGGAATGGGCCGCAAGCCAGTCCCCAAGCTGCTGTATTGGTATTCCTTTAGGCGCTTCGGGCGCACCTTCCCATAAAATTTCATCCTCATCTACAGGCCGAACAAAAGATGTCCAGCCTTCGCCAGGTGCGTATGCCATTACACAGCCACTGCGGCGGAAACCGGAAAGCCAGTAATGCCGTGGGTGAGGCAGAAAAGGATAAGTCTGGTCAAGTCCTCCGGGTGTTCCCACAGGCTCACCTGAAAAAACAAGTACATTAACACCTGCTTTCTCAAGCGCAGCAGCGGATTTCTCCTGTCTGCTCATAATCACATCATTACTGAAAATCATAACGGCCTCCTGAAATGTAAGTATAGTTTACAAAAAAGACAGCCGGTACATATCTACGGCTGCAGCTGTCCTGGCAGTTTTTTCTTTTCCCTGTAAGGGAAACCAGCCTCGAACTTTTCAAAACCTTCCGGATCCTTCTGACATACGGAATACCCTTCCGGGTCTGTGAATGTGCCTTTCACATCTTCAAGATAACCAGGGATTAATTCAAGACATAGCAGATAATCCGCTTCCGGATCCGCTGCATAACGTACGCCTTTGTCCTTTGCACGTGTAAAACCGCATCTGCCGTAAAATTTTATATTGCCCTCAAGTATCACAGCGCCATACCCAAGCCCGCGCGCCGCCTCAAGCGTGGTATTTATGAGCATTTTTCCATGGCCTCTTCCTCTGTATTCCGGTGCAACACATACCGGGCCAAGCGTTATGGCAGGAAGTACCCCGCCTTTATCCAGTTTTATTTCAGAACGTGAATACATTATATGCCCGATTATTTTTCCTTCAAGCTCCATTACATAATCAAGTTCCGGAATGAAACCGCTGTCATCACGGAAGCAGTGCAGCACATAATGTTCCATGCAGCCTGGCCGGTAAACATTCCAGAAAGATTCACGCACAAGGTTTTCCACCTCTTCATAATCTGTTTTCTCTTCATGTCGTATAATACATTGATTTTTCATATTTTTATCTGTCTATTATTTAATTATGGTAAGCCTGTGCCGGGTATGCGGTTTATACATTATGCGCATATATCCTGCAATGCGGTATACATTTTATCCATTACCGTAAGAATTTCCGAATCGCGCAGCGACAGCAGCCTGTTTATGTTTTCCTCAAAATCTGCGGGCAGAAGCCTGCAATTATTTTTTGCGTAACGCACAAGGCGCTTTTCGCCTGGATGCAGCTGTTCATTTACCGCAAAAAGCACATCAAAATAACTTGCAAGGAATGCGGCTGTTCTGTGATTTATGCTTACAATATCTCCCCTTTCCAGCGCCTTTTCAGTCTGTTCATAATAAGAGGCGAAAGGCTTGCCTTTCATAAGCATCATATTTCTTTTTATGATGTTGGCCTTAAGCTCCCCGGGGTATTCCGTGCTTACAGTTTTTTTCATATCCGCAAGCCAGTTATCCGTGTCAGAAAATATCTCAGCATTTTTCAATGTGAATATGAACGCGGTTGTGTATCCATTTGAAGGATAATGCTTATGCCATACATTTTCCACACTGCTTTCAAACCAGCCGGTATTCCAGTACATCATGTCAATCTGCTGATTTAATTTATCCACGAAAAATTCATCGCCAGGACCAAAATACTCCCCGCCGGTCTCATATTCTGATGAATATTCCTTTATTATGTTTTCTCTTTGCTGAACGGGAATATCTTTTTCCGTAAATACATATACGTCAATATCTGAAAGTCTGTCTGAAGTACTGTTCACGCCGGACCCGCCAATAGCGACAGAACGCACATTAGGCAGTTTGCTGAATTTTCCAAGAATAGAGTTTAATATTTTGTCAGTCATATATACAATCAGGCTATAAGAAGAATATTGATTTTAGCATTCTATCGTCATGCTGAATTTATTTCAGCATCTCTGCGGTTTAATGAAGGCCTGAAACAAGTTCAGCACGACAAAGTAATATCTGTGTTCTTTATAAATATATTGTGTCAATGCTTTCTTTTAAAAGAGCCTGACAATTTTATTTTTGTATCAGGCGGCAAGTTCTGCGCCCATATTAAAACATTCTTTCAGGTCTGCAGGAAACTGCTCTTTTCTGTGCTGCTTTTTGTCAGATTCACTGAACCATGACATATCATACAGGGAATAATCATTCACCTGCAATGTATCGCATGAGGCATAACTGCGCACTTCACCGTGCAGGGCCAGCTTAAACAGGTTTTCCACATTGTTCAGGTAAGGCCGCAAAGTATCCTCGTAATATTTCCGTGGCGCGTTCATTGTATAAACAAAACCGGCATTCACCTTTCCGCTGAAATAGCTGCCCGGGCCATACGGCATTGTGCAGAATACCAGCCTTTCCATAAGAGCACGCAGCTGGGCAGGCGGTTCGCCATAATAAATAGGAATACCCATTATAACAGCATCAGCCGCAAGTATGCGGTCTATAAGCGGGGAAAGATCATCCTTCCAGGCACAGCCGGGGTGCTTTCCGGTTTTCAGTTTGCATACAAGGCAGCTCCGGCAGCCTGTGAAATCAAGGTCATATAAATCTATATATTGGCCCCGGATGATTCCGCACCTTTGAGCGCTTCCTTCATAAGTTGCGCCGTATTCCAGTTTTTACGGGGGCTTGCGTTTATTATTATGATTTTTTTCATTTTGCTTCTCCTTTTTTATTTATAGTATGTCATTTTTTATTATTTTTCCATACACTTTCATCAGAAAGGCTGCGCATTGGGGTTCCAATGGCAGTTCTGATGTCAGGACCGCAGGCCTGCATAAAATCATAGCCCCTGGCACGTGGTCAGCCAGCAGTTCCGGCAGCATTAACAGAGTGCATTACTAATCCGCTATACGGAATCCGGAAAATTGTTTACCTGGCAGAGCCCTGCTGATTATCGCGGCGGTAATTTCCATAAGGCCGTTGGCCTGTGCCATAATTTCCTCCGGGTCTTCTGCCTCCCTTACTGCCATACCCGGAAGGGCGGTTCTGCCCGCTCCGCTGCCCCTGCATTGCTCCATTCTGCCCAGGCGTCTGTCTCCTTTGCCCATATCCAGTCCGGCTCTGTCCCGTATTCTGTCTTTTCTGCTGATACATGCTGCCATGTTCCGGTTCTTCTTCATATTCCGGCTCTGTCTGTATGGCTGCCTTTTTTGCCGGATTTTCTTTAATATAAAAACTGGAAATCGGCTTGTATCCTTTGGCTTTCATTAATTTGTCCCAGTTTTTCGGAAGTTCCACGGCTATCGTAGCCATTCCTCCGCCGGGAACGGTAAGAACCTTGTTGCGGCTGGCGTCTCCAGTGATTATTATTGCCGTCTTTCCTGCCTGCATGACAGGAACGGTGTCAATCCTGTCCTTTCCTGTCCATGCGAGCCACGGCGGTATGGCAGTCTGGGCGGCGTTTTCATCTGCCGCTATCGCGTCAGTGTGATTTTCAAGCGTATAATTCTTCCCTTCAAATGAACTGCCCGGATTTGCCCAGTAATTTGCATAAGCCCTTTCTTCAAGAGGACGGCGTGCTGTTTTTATAAGTGCTTTTTCCAGTGATTCCTTATCCGTGTATTTTTTTGCCAGATCCTTCGCCACATATTCCGTAATGAGTATTGTCCTGTAAACAAAAGGTGTGCCTCCGCCGAGTGCGAACTGTTCCTTTTCAACCGCATCCCATGCCATAAGCTCCATTATTTTCTGCGGATTTGAACTTGCCGGCGTCAGATTGTTTCCCCAGGAAAGCGAAGATGCCGCGGTAATGGCATTATCATTAAGACTGAATCCTTTCTGCTGATGATATGTTTTCCAGCCTATGTCCAGTACGGCCTTTTCATCTTCCATAAGACACCATGATGAAAGATAGCCGAATGTTCCCATTCTTGTTTTCTTTACATCATATCCGCCAAGATTTATTAAGGCCAGGTCTATGAAACGTCCTATTTTCTTGTTTTTTGGCGAGGTTATCTCCCCCTGTCCGCTATCAAAACCCAGCTGACGGGCAGCAGGGCCATTAAGCCATACGAAAGGCGACCACGCATGTGTGCTGGAAAGTGTCTTGCGGAAATTTCCGTCCGCCATTGCCTTGGCGAAAGCGATAAGATAAGGCATGTATTCCGGCGGGCAGCCTGCCATTGCCCCAACTACGGCAACCTGAAAAGCAGTCACATTGCGGTATGCCACAGGCAGCCTGCCTATTACCGAATCCGGCTTATACGGAGTGTATTTGAAAAATTCATCTATTAACTTTTTTGTAGGAGGCACTATGGGCAGGCCGTCTGACCAGCCCTGCTTTTCAAAATACGCATTAACTGCGTCGTATGTGCCTGCGTATGCTATTTTGTCAGACTGTTTAAGTTTTGTCTGATTTTTCTGTTCTGCGGCGGTTATCGGCTTTGTAAGTCCCTGTACAATCTGCGGCCAGAGAACTTCCTTTGTGTTTTTCAGCAGTTCCTCCCTTGTGTGCGATGAGAACGCTCCGGGATATTCCGCTATTCTCTGAACGGAAACTCCGGCCACCGCGGCAGCGAATTTTGCCTGGTCGGCAAAACCGGGAGCGGTTATCATAACGCTGGGAATACCCATAAGCTCCGCTGTAATACATGATCCTTCTTCTTTTGGCGTGCAGAGGCCGCATCCTCCATTGCCTGAAATTACCGCGTCAACCTTCATTTCCTTAAGGCGGCGCTGAAACTCATCTTTTTCACGGCGGGTAACACCGGGTGCGGGATAAGGTCCGGCAGAGCCTATCTCGCTTAGCAGAATGACTTTGGCGGTTGGATAATTTTCCAGGATAAGCCGCTTTATTTCAGGGTGAGTCACGTTTGCCATAAAGCTGCCGCCGACAACCGCGATTGTCTTGCCGTCAAGCGTTTTGAGCCTTGCCGCCTGTTTTATCGGTTTCACGGATGATTCAGCTACAGGTGAATAGACTTCAAAAGGAGGCTTTTCCTTTTCCGCCTTTGCCGCCTCCTCAACTTCGGGAAGAGGACAGAATGCCGTGCCGGGAACAGGCTTTTCTTCTGCCGCAAAGGCATAATGCGGAACAATGCAGAAAGCCAATGCAGGAAATAATGACAAAATCAGGATTCTTATGCGTTTTAAATATGGGGGCATATCTTATTAACGCAAAAAACTGCTGTTTTATTGCACAAACAGCGGCGAGTAAGGCTTAAAGAGTGTTTATGATGTTTATACGGAAGTTTACCTGAGTGATTCAATCCATTTTTTCAGTTCCGCTTCAGTGGCACTGGGGCTTAAAATCCTTCCGCTTATTACATTTGCTGTTTCTGATACGCTTTTCTTTATATCTTTTGCTGAATTTCCCAAGGGGCTTCCTCCGGAAGTGGCGAAAACTATTATTGTCTTATCTGAAAAATCATGCTTTTCCAGGAATGTATTTACAACAGTAGGAGCTGTTCCCCACCATATTGGGAAACCAACATAAACCGTGTCATACTGTCTTACAGAAAATTTATCCGCAGCTATTTCCGGGCGGGATTTTTTATCCTTCATCTCCACGGAACTTCTGGAATTTCTATCCGTCCAGTCCAGATCCGCGTCCGTGTAAGGTTTCAGAGGCTTTATTTCGTAAATGTCAGCATCTGCCGCCTTTGCCAGAGTTTCAGATACCTTTTTTGTGTTCCCGGTTGCTGAAAAATATACAACGAGTGTTTTTATTCCTGATTTTTCCGTCTGTTCCATTTTTGCTTCTCCTTTTGTCTGTTTTGCCTTGCTTTTTGCTGCTTTCGGGGCGGCCTGTGCTGCCGCCAGGAATATGCCTAATACCGCAAATACTGCCAATGACAGAAACAATTTTGCTGTTTTCATGTTTTCTCCTTATATGTTTTTCCCTAATTTATATGCCTGTTCAGGGAATTTTGTATTCTTAACTGAACCTGCCGTCCATACACCGGAAGCTATTACCCTGCCACAGTCTTCCCAGCCAAGATAGTTTATCAGTGTTTCATAATGAGATATTATCGGCTGAGCCTCTTTTGCGACGGTATCGGCATAAGTCATAAGCAGTGCCGTCTTCTTGCTGACGTGAATCTGGCCGTTTATGGCATAAAAACGGTCTATTACGGTCTTTATCTGTGCGGACAGGCCGAAATAGTACATCGGGGATGCAAAAACAACGGCATCCGCATCAATTATATTGCTGCGTACCTCGTTGAAGTCATCGTTGAATACGCATGGACCATCCATGCCGCAATGATTGCAGCCTGTGCAGGGATGTACTTTTTTGAATGCGGCATCAAAGCGGAATACCATATGCCCGGCCTCTTCCGCTCCCTTGATGAAATTGTCAGCAAGTATTGCCGAGTTTCCTTTTCTGCGCGGGCTGCCGGTTATAACAAGTATTTTCATTTTCTTTGTGCTGCCTGATTTCTTCTTTTCAGGCTGAACCTTGTTCTTGTCTGTTTTATCCGGAGTTTTCTCCTGTCTGCCTGAGGCAAGGCCTGCGGCAGACAATGCCGTTATGGCCGCAATGGCCATTCCGCCTTTGATAAATTCCCGTCTGTCCATAGGTTATCCTTTATTTAAGTTTTGCGTATTCTTCGTCTGAAACAGGCTCAAGCCATTCGTTTGACGTTTTTTCACCGTCTATCTCAAATGCAAGATGTGAGAACCAGCTGTCCGGCGCCGCTCCGTGCCAATGTTTTACGCCTGCCGGAATGTGGATTACATCGCCAGGCTTCATCTCTATGGGTGCTTTACCCCATTCCTGATAATATCCGCGACCGCCAACAGCTACCAGCATCTGACCGCCGCCCTTGGCAGCATGGTGAATATGCCAGTTATTGCGGCACTTTGGCTCAAATGTCACGTTATAGAATACTACCTGTTCGGTGGAAATTGCTGCCAGATAACTTTGCCCTACAAAATATTTGGCATAAGCATCATTCGGCTTTCCTATCGGGAACATAATGGTCTTCTGGTATTTGTCTTTTTCCGTCAGGGCTGGCTTTTTATCATTCCACACGTCCTTTGCCATATTGAACGCCGCCCATGCCTTCGGCCAGCCTGCGTAAAACGCAGTATGCGTAATTGTCGCCGCAATTTCCTCCCGACTTACGCCGTTTTTCTTCGCATTTTCCAGATGATACCTAAATGAAGAATCAGTCATCCCCTGCGACATCAGTGCCACAACTGTAATCAGGGAACGTGTTTTAAGATCCAGGTCGTTATTGTTCCAGTTCTCGCCAAATAATACGTCGTCGTTATAATGGGCAAATTCCGGTGCGAAATTTCCAAGCTGTGTGCGGCCTGCTGTCTGTACGATTTTCTTTGTTGTCATCGGTTTGTTCTCCTGTGCCTTCCTGGCATGAGCTGGCATAGCCGCCAAAACTCCTATCATAGCTAATAAAAGTATTTTTCTAATCATTTTGTTTTCCTGATTATTTACCAGTTCCTAATACTTACAGGCTTTCTTTGAGTATTTGCTCGATTTCATTTTTTTCCAATACCTTGTAGCCGCCGTTTAGTATAAAGGTTGCTTCCGCAATGCCGGGAATCATGTCCTCCGTGGCTCCAAGTTCAGATATTTTAAGTGCGACACCCAGTTTTTTCATCCACGCTTCCATACGTGCAAGACCTTCTTTCGCTGCTGCCTCATCGGACAAGCCTTTTGTGTCAACGCCCCACACTTCTTTTGCAAAACGCACGAATTTTTTAAGGCCGTGCGGCATAATGTGCCTGTAATACGGCAGGGAAACGGCGGCAAGCGTCATTCCATGAGTGGCATCGGTATACGCTCCCACGGCCTGGCCAAGCATGTGAACCATCCAGTCAGTGGTCTTGCCTTTGGCTATCAGGGTGTTTAATGCCCATGTCGCGGTCCACATTATGTTTGAGCGGGCTTCGTAGTCCTCCGGGTTTTCTATGGCAACAAGTGAGGAATGTACCACGGATTTCATAAGGGCTTCGGAAATATAATCGCTTGTATTGTCATCAGTGCCGGAAAAATACTGCTCGCATATATGGTTGAAAATGTCGTAAATGCCAGCCACCATCTGTTTTTTTGGCAGTGAGAACGTGAACACCGGGTTCAGTATGGAGAATTTAGGCATTACATTGTCTCCGAAAACATGGCCTATTTTGAGCTTTTCCTTATGGTTGGAAATAACTGAGCCGGCATTCATTTCAGAACCTGTGCCTGCCATGGTGAGAATGCAGCCAACAGGGACTATTTCGCAGGAAGGCTCTTCAAAGCGTATATAGTATTTCTGCCATGGATCATCATCGCAATGCACGGATACTGAAACCGCCTTGGCATAGTCGCAGCAGGAGCCTCCGCCAACGGCAAGAAGCAGGTCGGTTTTGTTTTCCCTTGCAATTTTGACACCCTCGTACACCTTTTCAATTGTTGGGTTAGGCATGACTCCGGCATCTTCAATTATATTCTTGCCGTTTGCCTTTAATATTGCCACAACCTCGTCATAAATTCCGTTTTTCTTTATTGAGCCGCCGCCATATATCAACTGAACATTTTTGCCGTATTTGGGCAGTTCATCATTAAGATATTTAAGCGAATCTTCTCCAAAATATAATTTTGTCGGGTTTGAGTAAGAAAAATTTCCTAACATTGTTATTCTCCTTAAAATTGTTTAAATATTTTTTCCCATATTGTATGCTGCTTCCAAAATGTCTTTTCTGTTGCTGATTTCTCCGGGGAGATTAACGCCTCCGGCTTCCAGCCAGCCTTTTAATTCAACACCATCAAAGCAGGAAATCCAGCCTTTTATGCCATTGAGCACACATTGCGAAACACCATTTGAAGCATCTGCTGAAGTTGTTATTACATAAATTTCCGAAAAACTGCGCTTTGCCGCATAAAGGGAATTGGCCCTGTCAATAAGCGTTTTCATCTGTCCGGACATTTCATAATAGTAAATCGGCGTAGCCCATACAATTACATCAGAGTTTCTCATTTTTTCAGTTATTTCATTGGCGTCATCGTTAATTATGCATCTGCCGGTTTTCTGGCAGGCAAGGCAGCCTTTGCAGAACTGAATATTTTTACCCTTAAGCGACACAAATTCAACATTATGGCCTGCATCGCGCGCGCCACGTTCCATTTCTTTTGCTGCTGTTTCTGAATTAGCCCCTGTCCTGAGGCTTGCTGATATTATAAGAACTTTTTTTGTCATATTATTTCCTTAAAAATTTTTCGTCTGATTCAGGCATTTCAGGTGCCGGGGAATACCTTTCCGCCGTCATTTTGAGGTCATATTTTTCCCGCAGTTCCGCTATTGTTTTCATCATCGGGCTTGCGTGATGTGCGTCTATGGCGGCCTGATTCTGCCAGCTGTCTATTAAAAGCAGTGTTTCAGGGTCTTCAAAGGAAACAAAGTATTCATATTTTATATTGCCTTTCTCTGCCCTTATTTTTGCCACTGTGCCGCTTTTTGTCATTTCTTCTGCGAATTTGCGGGCATTTCCGTTTTTGCCCGTATACCGCAGGTTTACAGTTATAGGCTGATCTGATGTGTTTTCCATTTTATTTTTTAATCCATTATCTGAATTTTCAGAGCATCCTGCGGCCATAAACAATGCCACCGTAATGCAGACTGCCTTAATGTTCATCATTTCCTCCAGATTTAACTGGCAATCAGAAATCAGCTGCTATAAATTGCTGAAATTCCTGTTTTGCCTCTATTAAAATTATAACAGAGGATATAAGTTATGTCAAATAGAAATAAGTTATAGTTAGATATTCTGTTTGGTTATAACTAAGAAACTGTTAAAACAAGGAGCTGTATAAGAAGAGTATTGATTTTGGTGTTCTATTCATGCTGAATTTATTTCAGCATCTCTGCTGCTTAAAGAGGTCCTGAAACAAGTTCAGGACGACGAAGTAATATTTGCGTTCTTTATACCTACATTGTATCAATACTTTCCTTTAATAGAGCCTTTCTTTAAATATAAAATGTAATAAAGATTTTATGATTATGACACTTAAAACATACCTAAGAAATTTCCTGTTTTTGATTATATCGGCTGCTGCCCTCTGTTCATGCGGAGACGGAAAGTCCGGCATAGATTCCCCTGTCAGAATATCCGCATACAAGGTGCAGCCTTCAGCAGAGGCCGCAGCCCTGAATTACAGCGGAATAATAGAAGCAGGACATACAGTAAATTTAAGTTTCCTTACAATCGGAACTGTGCGGCAAGTTTATGTCCGTGAGGGCGACAAGGTGAAAAAAGGGCAGCTTCTTGCCGAGCTTGACACAGCAACAGCCGAAAAAACCTTTCAGATTGCAAAGGACAAGCATGACCAGGCCGAAGACGGCTACAACAGGGCAAAGCCCATGTATGACCACGGCAATCTTGCGGAAATAAAGATGGTGGAAATACAGACCGCTCGCAGCCAGGCAAGGCTGGCTGCTGAAATAGCGCAGAAACACGTTAATGACTGCTATATGTACGCGCCCGATGACGGTTACATAAGCCGCCGCATGATAGAGCCTGGAGGCAATGCCGCAGCAGGAATGCCCGCATTTACGTTCATTTCGATAGACAAGGCCCAGGCTGCCGTGTCAGTGCCGGAAAAAGAAATAATCCGCATTAAAAAAGGCATGAGAGCTATTGTGAAAATGAAGGACGGGAAGGAATACAAGGCAAGAACGGCAGACATATCCCTGTCGGCAAATCCCCTTTCCCGCACATATACTGTAAGAGCCATGATTGACAGCCGGAATCCTGGCCTTTTGCCGGGGATGTTATGCGAGGTTTCCATATATGCCGGCAATTCTGCCCCTAAGATAACCGTGCCTGCTTCCGCCCTTTCCATAGACACGGCGGGGAATGAGTTTGTGTATGCCATTGACGAACAGACAATGCTGGCACACAAAAAAACTGTCAGGACTTCTGGCTTTGCCAAAGACGGAGTAATAATAGAAAGCGGCCTGGCAGGCAATGAACTTATAGCAGCTGAAGGCGCATACAAGCTTGACGAGGGAATAAAGGTTGAATTAGCAGCCAGCAATGAAAAATGAGCAGTTTCAGAAAAAAACTGAAAAAATGTTGTCCTAAATGCTAATTGAAAATACAAGACGGGTTTTATGAAAAAGACTTTTGCTGAACTGGCCTTGAAATACATTCAGATACCTGCGATAATAGCGGCGTTTCTTTGCGTCGCAGGGCTGTATTCTCTTTTTACAATGCCAAGGCAGGAATTTCCGGAATTCAAGATAAGGCAGGGCATAGTCGTAGGCGTGTTCCCTGGTGCCTCCTCCGAACTAATTGACCAGCAGCTCGCCCGGCCATTGCAGCGTTATCTTTTCCAGTACAAGGAAATTGACAAAAGAAAGACATATTCAATTTCAAAAGAGAACCTATGCGTTGTCTTTGTAGAATTACATGAGGAAGTAAAGGAGACGGATCAGACCTGGGCAAGGCTAAGGCTAGGCCTGAAGGAATTTAAGACGATCCTGCCGAATCAGGTAGTCATGCTGTTGGGCAATAATGACTTTGGTGAAGCCTCCGCAGTGCTTTTCGGAGTGTCCTCTTCAAAACGTTCATACAGAGAGTTGGAAACTCAGATGGACAAGTTTGAGGACATGATAAGACAATATCCAGCTGTTGCGAATGTAAAGCAGTTTGGCCTTAAAAAGGAACAGATAACAATTTACGCCGATTCAAAACGCCTATCATATTACGGCATAAACCCATCCATAATTGCCGCTGCTCTCAACCTTGAATCCGCCGTGGGGTACGGCGGACATGTCATAGACGGCAAAATGGAAATACCAATACGTCTGCCGCAGCAGTTCCGCAACGAGGCGGACGTGGCAAACCAGATTATTTACACCTCCCCGAAAGGAGACATCGTAAGAATAAAGGACATCGCCGAAGTAAGGCGTGAATACGACACGGAATCCTCTTATGTACAGGTGAATGGAAAAAATGCCCTCGTGCTTTCCATAGAAATGCTCAACGGCAACAATATTGTGGAATTTGGCAAAAAAACAGACGAAATCGTCAAAAAGCTGAAAGAGAAAATGCCGGAAGACATAGACATAGTGAAAATTGCGGATATGCCTTCCGTGGTCAAGAATTCCGTAGGACATTTTTTCCGGGATTTCGCAATGGCGATAATTTCCGTCATACTGGTGATAATGATATTCCTGCCGAAGAGAGCCGCAGCCGTGGCCGCGCTTACAATACCTATTTCGATTCTTATGTCAATGGCATTGCTTGAACTGTGCGGAGTTCAGCTCAATACCGTGTCCCTGGCCGCACTGGTAATGGTCCTAGGCATGATTGTAGACAATTCCATAGTGGTCATAGACAATCACATAGAAAAGCTGGACGAGGGAATCCCCCTCTGGCAGGCCGCCTGGAGCAGTGCCAGCGAGCTTGCCATTCCTGTATTCACAGCAACTCTTGCAATCGTATGCACATTTGCCACTATGCCCATATTTATGAACGGTATTTACAAGGAATTCTGCATGCCTGTGCCTATCACCGTGGCAATAACGCTGTTCATATCTCTTGTTGTCGCTGTGCT